>JAHDIP010000038.1:32829-36097 GCA_020630735.1 Saprospiraceae bacterium
TAGTGCATGTAGCAGCTGGATATAGAATTTTTGATTCCTCTTACGATTATTGGGGATCTGATATCGGTTTACTTTTTTATGTAAATGATGAATTTTCTGTTTTTGCGAATTACTCTTGGGTAAGCGATGAGGTATTTGACACGAAGCAAAGTGATGACTCGGATGTTACATTCCAAACTTTCCTTGGTGCTCCAGCAAATAAGTATAGAATCGGAGCAAATTATTTCCCACAAGAAAAAGGATTTAGAGGCCAGCTTTCTTTCCAACATGATGATGCATTCCAATCTAATTTTGGAAATTTCAGTGGTATCGCAGAAGCTAAAAATTTAGTAGATGCAAGTGTTGGTTATCAATTTCCTTTTGGATTGTCAATTGATGTAACAGGTACTAATATTTTTAATAATGAATTTAGAGCATTTCCAAATATGCCTAAAATCGGAAGAAGAATATTAGGAAGAATTACATATACCATTCAATAATAGCAAAGACTAATATTTTTATAATACTTCTAAAAAGTCGGTATCGAATTTCTCGATATCGACTTTTTTAATTCTAGTTAAAAGATTATTAGAATCTTGTTTAACAGAATATTCAATTGAATTTTATTTTTATAGCATAAAAAAAACAATATCAATTTAGTATTACATTCCGATAAAATCCTATTAACGGTTAAACTTCCTATCACTTACCTTTACGGATATATAATGCTATAATAAGTCCGATCTCAATCATATGCATTCCCCATCAAGATAGAAGTTGCTTGAAAAGGCTAATGGGCTTTATTCCTTATTAGCTTATCTGTTCAAAGAACTTCTTAGAAAAAAAATCTTTTTATTAACCACAAAACTGACCTTATTATGAAGAACCTACACTCCATAATAGCAGCCATGCTTTTGCTATTATGTAACATCGGATTAAGGGCTCAATCCTTTCCTGTCGAAACCATTATGTATAATGGACCAACGGATGAAAAAGTTAATTTCCTGTTTTTAGGAGATGGCTATACTGCTAGTCAACAAGCACAATATATCAATGATGTCAATACTGTCGTAAATGAATATTTTGATGCCGAACCTTTTGCTACACTTGAACCTTACTTTAATGTTTATGCCGTAAAAGTACCATCTAATGTTTCTGGTGCAGCCTATAGCCAAAGTAATTTGATTGATAATTATTTTGGTTCTACCTATTGGTATGCTGGTATCGAACGATTATTGGTAGCTACTAAAGAGTCAACTGTTTACTCTGTAGCAAATGCAAGTTTCCCACAATACGATCAAATATTTTTAATTGTAAACGATTCCAAATATGGCGGAAGTGGGGGAGCAATAGCTACTTTTTCGACGCACGCCGATGCGACAGAATTGGCCTTACATGAAGCAGGTCACTCATATGCTTATCTTGCTGATGAGTATTGGGATCGAGCAAACGAAAAACCAAACCAAACGGCTAATAATAATCCAAACACGATTAAGTGGAAAGATTTTTTAAATCAATCAGGAGTAGGAATCTATCAATACGAATATCCTGGAACAAGTTGGTACCGTCCGCACCAAAATTGTAAAATGCGATATTTGGGTAGTGAGTTTTGTCTAGTTTGCCAAAATGCAATCAACCTGACTACTTACGATCTTGCTGGCTCTGGCGGAGGAGGTACACCTCCAAGTACGCCAAGTTACTTGAGTAGTACCAATATAGGAAGTTCCTCATTCACTGCTAATTGGGGAGAAGTGGCTGATGCAGATAGCTACGATATCCAACTTTGGGACGAAGCAGGAGGTGCATGGTATTTGGCGGCATCTACAAGCAATACTTCTTACGATCTTACTATATTAGATGTAGAATCAACTCAATATTGGCGAGTACGTGCGGTCAATTCTGATGGTTCGAGTGCATATTCTGATTATGAAACGGTTTCACTTCAATCAGGGGGATCACCTCCTTCAACTCCAATTGATTTAGGTGCTATGAATGTAACCGCTTCAGCTTTTACTGGTTTTTGGACACCTGTTTCAGGAGCAACGTCTTATCAAGTTCAACTATGGCAAGGCTCTTGGATAACCATAGGAACATCAACTACTAATAATTATGACTTTACTGGTTTATCGGGAACCGACCAATGGTTTAGAGTACAAGCAATTAACGGAAATGGAGTAAGTGACTATAGTGACTATTTATATGTTGAGTTAAGTTCTGGAGGAGGTGGATCAACTCCTGCTGTACCGACAAATCTTTCAGATGATTCCGTTTATTCTTATGGTTTTTATGCTGAATGGGATGCTGTAAGTGATGCAACTTCTTATGAAGTACAAGCTTGGATAAATAGTTCATGGCAAAGTCAAGGAACAACAAGTAATACATACCAATGGTTATATTTTAATGGTGCAGCTGGTTTATACTGGCGAGTACGTGCAATCAATTCAACTGGAGCTAGTGATTATTCAAGTTATATTTACACGGCCATCCCAGCGCCCCCTACATTTAAAGGTGAAGAGGTAGAAGATATTTTTGTTTATCCAAATCCAACCAATAATTTCTTATACATTAGTCACCACAGCCCAGAAGCAGTAGCAGTTGAGTTGTATTCTTCATCTGGAAAATTGATGCTAGAAAAAACATTTACAGCAGAACAGGCACAACTTGATTTATCGAATTTTGCTACAGGTGTGTATGTGATCAAAATTAAAACAACTGATCAGACATTAACAGAAAAAGTATTTAAATTTTAACACCTAATAGTCTATATCGTTTTGTCCTGCTTTACTTTATTAAAGTATGGCAAAACGATTTTTTTAAGACTACTTATACGATAAAATATTAAACAAATGGAAAGCTATAAAAAAATATTATTTTATTTACTTGTACTCTTTTGTTGCGGAGCCTGCGCTCCTCAGATAATCGAATCAGAATCTACTTTAGAGAATAATTCTGCTGAAGATTTGGTCATGAAAGACAGCATTCTTTTTTTAGGTTTTGATATTTTTAAAGGAGAAGTAGCAGAAAGTAATTCTGTTAAATTGAATAGTAAAATGATAAGTCCAGGTTTTTTAAAGAAAGACATTACAGCTGTGCCGACTATTCCAAAAGGAAAAATAAAATGTACATTATTAGATGATGCTAAAAATGTCATTAAAAGTACTTTAGTTGATAACCCACTTATTCAAAGTCTTGAATATGGAGATCACGATCATGCTGATCATGCAGGACACGATCATGAAAAAGTAGAGTTGGGACGAAAAGTGGTGAAGAAAGAAAACGCTTTTTTTAG
>JAHDIP010000302.1 GCA_020630735.1 Saprospiraceae bacterium
ATTCCTAAGTAACGAGCAATAATTAATTTGGATAAATTTTATGAAAAAATTAATGCATAGCAAGACTACGGATTTATTTTTTGAGAAAAAATAGCAAAAAAAGATCAATATAAAATACCGAATTAATTGAGGTACGTTACTTATAATTAACAAAACTAGTAAAGTTTTTTGATAAAGAAGAATGCTAGGATTATTTTAACTTCACTTCGAAGAATAAAAGATGTTTTCAAAAACTTAGATCAAACAGTTACTTATTTTTCAAATATAATTATATATCTTGCTTTCTAAATATATATGGTTTAGCCTTAGTCCCAATCACTTCTCTTCATAGGTTATTACCAAAAATGATCATCCATGCAGCTAGAAATATATCAGTGGCTTGTTCCTATTATCGGTCTTTATTATATTGTAAGGACTGTCCGTCAGTTGAAGGCAAGAAAACGGAGTATACAAGGTGCTGGTATTTGGTTAGTTTTTTGGTCCGTTATTATTGTTTTAGCGATCATTCCGAATGAATTTTCCTATAAAATTGCGGGTATATTAGGGTTCAAAAATAACGTCAATGCGATTATATTTGTAGCATTAGGTCTCTTGTTTTTATTTGTATTTTATTTGTCAACAACTATCGAACGCCTTGAAAATCAATTGACTGAACTTGTCCGAAAGATTGCTATAGAACAAGCAAAGGAAGAGAAAGAAAAGCAAGAGCAATGAAAATCCTTTTTGTACTAGAAAATTACTATCCTAATATAGGTGGCGTCGAAACTTTATTTAAAAATCTAGTAGAACGATTAGCCGAAGAAGATAACCAAATCACCATAGTCACTACCAAAATTCGCAGCGACCTCCCGTTTAGAGAAGAACTAAAAAATATAACTATTATCAGAGTTCCGTTTTGGAATCGTTATTTTTTTACCCTATTTGCGGTATTTCCTGTTTTTTATTACATGAAAGATTGTGATATCGTTCATACCACTTCTTATAATGCCGGGCTACCTTCTTTCTTTGCTGCTAAGTTGAGGCGCAAAAAAATCATCATTACCTTTCATGAGGTGTGGGGACAACTCTGGTTTCAGTTGCCCTATATGAATGGACTCGTCAAATGGGGACATTATTATTTTGAACAATTATTACTCAAACTTTCCTTTGATCGCTTTATTGCTGTTTCGGAAAGTACGGCTGAAAGCTTACGCAAAAATGGTGTCGCCTCCGAAAAAATTCTAGTAAACTATAATGGAATAGATTATACTGAATTTCAAAATGTTTTGCCTGCACCAAGAACAGAAAATAAATTCACCTATACTTATTTTGGTCGATTAGGTATTTCAAAAGGTTTAGACATTTTGCTAGATGCAGCGAGTGAACTGAAAAAACAAGATACCAATACTCGTCTAAAAATGATCATTCCAAAAGAACCTATTGGCTTTTTTGATCTGATTATAAAAATTATCAAAGAACGAGAACTGGATAACTATATACTGTTGTTGCACAATCTCCCTTTTCAAGATTTGTTGAAAGAGCTAAAGGCTTCCGATTGCATTGTTATTCCATCTTACAGCGAAGGCTTTTGTTATGCTGCTGTCGAAAGTATAGCCTTAGAAGTACCCATTATATCTTCGGATCAAGCGGCACTCAAAGAAGTAGTATCTGGTCAATATATAAAAATGAAAGAACACAATTCGGCAGCATTAGTAGCGGCTATACTTCAAGCAAAAAATGGAGATTGGCAAAAAGACGAGATCAAGAAATTTGAATTAGCCGATAGTGTACAAGGTTATTTGACTATTTATAAAAACGAATTAACAAGCTAATGGCTCGTATTGCTTTTTTAGCAGATGCACTTGATTTACAGTATGCAGGTATACACATTTATACCCGTGAAATGATTAAAGCGGTAACAGAATTGGATCGCTCTAATGAATACTTTATTGTGCGTTCTAAAAAGGGAGGAGAGTTTAAGCATGCTGAGGAAATTGTTGTTCCGATCAAGCCCATTCCATTACATTTTCGTTTACGGCAGTTTACACAAATTCCCTATATTCTTGCCCAACAAAAAATGGATGTCGTGGTCGAACCAGGTCATTTTGGTCCTTTCAATTTACCGAGTCGGATAAAACGAATCACCGTTATACACGATCTTACGCCCTTACTTTTTCCAGCTTTTCATATCCGAACGAGTCAATTTTTTCATAAAGTGTTTTTGCCAAGCATCATGAAACGAGCTACGCATGTAGTCACCAATTCGGAGTATACAAAGCAAGATGTCGTTAATTATTTTCCAGTCACCAAAAATAAAACGACTGCTATCTTACTAGGAAAAGATGAATCTTTTCGACCGATAAAAAATGCTAGTGTTTTAGAAAAATATAAGATTCCATCCAACTACTTTTTGTACGTAGGTACTTTAGAACCTCGAAAAAATCTACACGTTTTATTAAAAGCCTATGAAAAATTTCGATCACAAAATGAGGAAACGTATGCTTTAGTTTTAGTAGGGAAAAAAGGCTGGCGCATTGATGAATTTATAGAACTACTAGAGCAATCTCCTTACCGAAAAGATATTATTTTGCCTGGCTATGTAGAGCGAGCCGAATTGCCTGTTTTGTATACGATGGCTACCTTATTTATTTATCCTTCACTTTACGAAGGCTTTGGTTTACCGATCTTGGAAGCGATGTCTTGTGGTACGCCTGTCATCACATCTGATGTGTCGAGTTTGCCAGAAGTAGGGGAGAAGGCTGCATTTTATTTTGATCCACATTCTGATGAGGAGCTTTGTAGTTTGTTATTGCGACTAGCTAATGATGAGGAATTATGTGCGAAACATTCGGAACGTTCGTTGGCACAAGCAGCTAAATTTTCGTGGCAAAAAGCAGGGAAAGAATTAATGGATTTGTTTAATAGACTTTAGCGAAAAATATTATACCGTAAGATGCAGTAGATGGCACGGAAACCATCTTTCCAATTTATTTTTTTTCCTTCGGCATAAGTTCTACCATAATAGGAGATGCCCACTTCATAAATTCTAATATTCGGAATTTTGGAAATTTTGGCGGTTACTTCAGGTTCGAAGCCAAAGCGTTTTTCTTTTAGTGTTAAGGACTGGATAATATCTGTTCGGAATAGTTTGTAGCAGGTTTCCATATCTGTCAGATTCAGATTGGTCATCATATTGCTCATGGCTGTAAGTATCTTATTGCCGATCGAATGCCAAAAGAACAGGATACGATGTGGACGACCTCCCATAAACCGAGAACCATAAACGACATCCGCTTGCCCTTTCAAAATAGGTTTGAGTAATAAATTATATTCTTCAGGATCGTATTCTAAATCGGCATCTTGTATAATAAGGTAATCGCCTGTTGCTTTTTTGATGCCTGTATGCAATGCGCCCCCTTTTCCTTGATTTTTATCGTGTTGGTAAAACTGCATCATGGATTTTTTCGGATGCTGTGCTATAAAGTTTTCGATACTTTGTGCGGTATTGTCTGTAGAACAATCATTTACAATAACCAACTCCTTTTCGATATCATTGATCAGCTCTACCTGCAACACATGCTCCAATAGCTGGGCGATGGTGTTTTCTTCATTAAAAACGGGTATGACGATAGAGAGCTTCTTACACATAATACACTTATACGGTTATACTTCGGGATGTTTCAATTAGAATTAGGAAAAATAGCTTCATCATTGCAAATGTACAATTCTTTATGAAAGGTCTATACTTAAATGATCATTAAAATACAAAACTCTTAGCTATTCTAATTCTTTTTCCAAAAGGGTTTTGTTTTTGAATAAGATTTCGTTTACAAAACGTTTCACATCATACCAAAGAAAAAATTCTTGTTTCCTTAAAATATTAATGCTAGAAATTGCTTGCTGTTGCTCAAAAAAGACGTTTCGTTTACGAAGTATTTTACTCCGATCTTTGAAGAGTACAATATACAGTGCTTGGATAAATGTTTTTAAAAAAATTGTTCTCCAAAATATAAGATTGACCAATAAAACAAGCAAGGACTTGATGAGAAAAGAAGGAAAATTAATTAGCAAAACCAGCGAAGGCATAAGTTTTAAATTGGTATAAAGAATATTTGTTTGCACTTTTAGCATGTAGTCGTAGTTGACAATTTTGCTAATAGAGCGGCTGACCTTATGGTAAACAACAGCAGATGGTTCGAAAATTGTTTTGTAACCTAAGATAGCTGCTCGGACTCCTAGTTCTGCATCTTCATAACCTGTGTCAAAATACTCGTCAAAAATTCCAATTTTACGAAGCATCATTGTATCGTACAAGGCAGCACCTGCACAAGCACCCATATTGCCAAATGCGCTTTGATAGGCTTCAACAGCTTGTTGGCCTCCAATTGTGACGACTTCGCCTGTATTAATCATTCGATGCCCAGCATTATCCATTACCTTTCGATTGAAGTAGTTGACCATTTTACTGGCCACAATATGTGCTTTATTTTCTTTTGCGCTTCGAACTAAGTTTTCTAACCAATTGAACTCTACGACTGTATCGTTATTCAGCAATACAACATAAGGTGTATTTTCTTTTTCTAGTACTTGTTTCAAAATAACATTATTCCCTTTGGTAAAACCCAAATTAGTAGTATTGAATATTAGTTCAATTTTAGAATGGTCAGCAAAATGTTCTTTCAAAAGACGTACATTATTTTCGTTAGAACCATTATCGACAAGATAAACGATAAAGTTATCATAGCTCTGTTCTAATACACTTGGGATGCATTCGAGTGTATCTTCGATGCCGTTCCAATTGAGTATGATGATAGGAATTTGTTGCACGTTTTTTTTATTGTGGAACAAAGATAAGTGTTTGTAGATTATTAATTTATTGATTGTCCAATTCATTAACAATTCTCTTCATCTTGTTCGTACCGATATTGACAAACAGTAAGAAAAAGTTATCTTTGGCTTACTTAATGATCTTTATGATAAAACTAAAGCATCCTGTTTTTCGATACTTGACTTTTCTAATTGGTGTTTTACTGTTGGGCTTTATTAGTACAAAAGCTAACCTTTCTTGTTTTACACACGACGAAAGTTATACCTATCTTTCCTTTCCGCATTATTCCTTTATGGATATTGTATCGTACAAGCAATCGTATACTAATAATCATTTGTTGAATACCTTATTTATGAAATACTCGGAAAAAGTCTTTGGCAATTCTGAGTTAGCTTTGCGTTTTCCGAATATACTTTTGTTTGTAGTTTATATGCTGTTTGTTTTTTTGTTTTTTAGAAAAGCGAAACCATTATTTGCTCTTTCGATATTTGTACTACTGTGTACCAATCCTTTATTGGTTGATTTGTTTGGTCTTGCTAGAGGTTATGGTTTGTCTTGTGGGTTTATGTTGATGAGTCTGTATTTTTTTGTTCGTTATTTTCGAAAGGGAGGTGCGCATAATATATTGCTATTTCATCTTGGAGCTTTGCTAGCGATATTGAGTAGTTTTACCTTACTTACCTTTTACGCAGCACTTTTATTGGTGTATAATGTGATTCGTTTTTTAGATAGTAAATTTATTGACGAGACAAAGTTTCGTTTTTTTCAAATCAATAAAATACATTTAGCCCCTTTTCTCGTTGTTCTTTTTATTCTTTATGAACCTGTTCGGCGTGTAATCAAATTTAATAACTTTGATTTTGGTGGAAAGGATGGTTTTTATAGCGATACGATTACGCATTTAATCGAACATACTTTGCACAATAGTTTTTCATCACCTATATTATTAGTCGTTTTTCAAGTATTGTTTAGTTTGGTCGTTCTATTTCCGTTTATACAGATTCTACAAAAAGTTTGGAAAAAGGAAGTACCGTTTTTTAAGAATCAAATAGGATTAATTTGCTCTACTTTTTTATTGCTTACGATAGCGGTTGCTATTATTCTTCAACACCACTTGTTAGGATCAGATTATCCAATTCTTCGATTTTCGATTTATCTCTTTCCTCTTTTTATGCTTCACATTGGATATGCTTTGCTCTATTTTTTAGATAATGGTTTTGTGAAAATGGTACAGGGCATTGCTCTAGGTTTGGCAATTATGTCAGTTATAAGTTTTACGAGCAAAGCAAATATTTATACTTGTGCAGAATGGGCATATGATAGTGAAACTAAAAACATGTTGCTCGAGTTACAAAATTATTTAGGTAAAAATAAAAGGAATGCAAGCAAAATAAAACTAGGAATCAATTGGCTGTTTGAACCAACGATTCTCTTTTATACCAAAACATTAAATTTAGATTGGCTTCAGTCTGTTGATCGAAATGGCATAAGCGAACAAGATGATTATTATTATCTTTTCGAATACGAATTGGATCAATTGAACCCAGAGGATTATGAAGTGATTGCGGCTTTTGAACAAACTAAAACCTTCTTGTTGAAAAACAAAAAAAGGATGCCATTTTAAAATGAAATCCTTTTTTTTACTCTTATTTTTTAAA
>JAHDIP010000303.1 GCA_020630735.1 Saprospiraceae bacterium
TCTACATCAATAGAGTTTGGTGCAACTATATTCTCTGCATTTTGAAGAGCAGTATATTCAGAATTCAAGAAATAAAAACGCACTTTTACTGGATCATTAGGTTGGTCTTCTACTTCTATGTTTATGTTCCTACCCAAGTAATTAGCATTTGCAGTATTCATTCGGTTAGCGTCTGGAGCAGTAAAATATTCTATATTCACTAGCCCAAGGTCTTCTGTATTTTCTATAGAAGCTACTATTTCACCAGCATCGTTTATAAAATTTCTCCAACCACCATTCCCATTAACTGTTCTTTCTGCAATGGAATTACATTGATTCTCATCTCCTGAAGCAATAACCCAATGTGGACAATCTATATGCATTTCGTCTGCTGTAAACGTCCAACCAAAGTTGTCGATAATATACTGCCTTTCTGCTAAAGCATCACAAAACTTACGACCATCTGCTCTTAGTGTTAGATTAGGCTTTAGGTTTTGGCTCGACCAGCCTATTAAAGTGTTATCGTAGTTGGTCATACTCAAGCCTGTGTTTCTAAACATTTGATTCACATTAGTAACAGAAGACATATCCCAAGATCCTAAATTTTGGTTAAAAGAGTAACAAGCCCGAAACATCTCATTCATACTAGTAACAGAAGAAACATCCCAAGTACTCAAATCACTATTGAAAGAGTTGGTATTCCAAAACATATAACTCATATTAGTAACAGAGGAAACATTCCAGCTACTCAAATTACTATTGAAAGAAGTGGCGGACCAAAACATCTGGCTCATATTCTTAACAGAAGAAACATTCCAAGCACTCAAATCACCGTTGAAGGAATTACAAAATGTAAACATTCTGTGCATATTTGTTACTGCACTTAAATCAGGAGCATCAGTTGCAGTAGATTGCAGGTTGCTACACCCCATAAATGCCTTAATCATATTTTTCCATTCGATATTCCCCCATTGATTGATGTTTATTATTTTGTTTTTATCACCTACGTTATTAAAATAAATAGACGGAAATTGCCCTCTGATGGATACTTGATAGGTACCTTCTACAGCATAGTCGTGTGTAATATTTCCTGTTACGCCCAAATCATCCCATATTCCGTCACTTTCCCAATCGACATCGTAATTATAGATTAGTGTTGCTGTTGGTCTCGTTGGGATTGTGATACTTGTATTATTAGACGTTCCTGTATTATTGGTTTTCCAAGTCGTTACAAAAGCGTTGGGATCAATAACCTGTGCTTGAGTGATTAAAAAGCTAAGACTGAAGATGAATGTAGATAATAATGTTTTCATGATAAATGGTTTTTATACGTTTTTCAATGATTGTTTAAAACTATACTACAAATATGAGGGAAGGAGCAAAAAGATGGGTTCGCTTAGGTTGCAAAAAGGTTCACTTATGTTACGCACAACATAAACAACTGACTATCAGTTATTTAAAATCAACAAAAATGGTCAATTTTCAGCATTAATCGTATCGAAATGCAACAATTAAATACTTTCTGAATAATTGAATAGCAAGAAATTGTTTGAGTACTTATTAAGTACATGTCCAAATGTTCCCGCAGTTTCAAACTTGTTATATTTTCCTTCATCTTCGTTAAACAATATAACTGCCTTTTAACTCTACGGTTTCTTTTGTCCAAATACTAAAAAAAGGAGGTTGTTATAAAACAACCTCCTTAAAAGAGAAAGGGAACGCTTAGTTTCCATTAAAAAAACGTACAATTTTTAGTACTGCAACTTAGCGTGCAAATGGTAGTCAACTTTGTGCGTACCAACTTTATCTTTAAAAGAATAATCTAAATCACCATCTGATGGAAAACTATTTTTGCTATAGGTTTGCTTTTGTATAAATGCTTGAGAATTCTTTGCGCTAGAAGTTCCTACATAAAGAGAAACGGTAAAAGAATTGTTGAATTTGATAGCATTTCCGCAAGTCCAATGATCCAATCCTCCGCCTTCTGCCATCTCTATCGTATTCCATATTGGGTAGCGGTAGACAGTATCTTCATCATCTACAGTATATTCGATATATACATGGTCCTTCTCCCCTTCATCTACATTGTCTGGTGAAAGTGCATCATGACAATGAAGATCATCCAATATAGCCATATGGTTATAATCTCCAGATTGAGATACAGGCATTTGCGACATTGTGCCAGAGAAGTAATAAAGTTCCTCCGCTTCAGTTCCATCAGCAATACCTACATCGATACCTACATATAAGACTTTTGCTTTATCCATAACCACATTACCTTCTTCATCTTTGAAATCGTCTTTATCATCTCTTCCAGCTAATGCTACTGCTGTAACCCCCAAACCGTCATCTACATCTATCTCTTCTCCTACATAAAACCCACTAATCTCGCCAGCATCTTCAAACCAAATACCTAAAGCTAGTGTGCCTTGAATACCATCTTCTACTCCTTCTACAAATCCTCCACCAGCAAAGATCGAGGAGGTGACTTGGTCAGGATCAGAACTCATACCAACAAACTGGAAATCAGACCGATTGATAGCTACCCCAAAGGCACCAGTAATACCCGCAAAAATTTCTGCCGAAGCCATTACGCCAAGAGACACCGCTTTGACCTTTTCCTCAGATTTTATTTTTGCAGCCACCTTAGAAAAAGCTGTAGAAAGCAAAGCTTCTTTGAGTAAATCTTCAAGATCACTTGGATCTGTAGTCGATATTACTTGTTGTCCAAGTGAAGATGCTGCCCAAGCGGTGAGATCATCGTTGATTGCTTGAATAAAAGCAGCATCCAAAGAAGTACCATTATCGTTTGCAGCAGGTTGTTGTGCCGTTACTGTATAATATATTTTATAACTAGCCCCTTGATCTCCTCGAACAGTTGCTACTCCATTATTAGTTGGTGTTGCCCCTACCCAAGTACTGCCTAGCATATCAGAAGCATCGCAGAAGTTCAATGCTCCGTCACGATCCCAAATACTGATATAGGCAGTATTAGAATAATAGTATACTGCTCCTGGACTATAGTCATCTCCTTTTCCCATAGGCTCCGATGAAAATAAAGGAAATCGATTTGGTGGTCCAGCATCTGTTTGTACTAGAATCATTAAATCGTCGTGGGCTGCATCACCACCTTTTTCGGTGCAATGAATTTTTGTAATTTCAAGTTTGTACATTTTTTTTGGTTTTAAAAGGTGAATAAATAAATTCCGATAAGTGTATCGAATAATTGATAAGACAAATATCAGGGGAAGGACAAAAAGATGGGTTCACTTATGTTCCAAAAAGGTTCGTTTAGGTTACATGTACACGTAACCGACTCTTTGTCAGTATATTAATTTTACATATAAATATAGAAAAGCATATAAAAGAATGGAGTTTTTAGATTTGATTTGGACTTAAGCCATATTTTTCTTTGAATTTTGTAGAAAAATATTTCTGATTGGAGAAGCCAACCATATAAGCAACTTGAGATACATTGCCTTTTTTCTCTTCTAAGAATTGTTTGGCTTTATTCAAACGAAAGTTACGAACAAATTCACTTGGCGATTGATTTAGGAGCCCTTTTAGTTTTCTAAATAATTGTGTTCGGCTCATAGCCATTTCGTGAGCTAGCATTTCTATAGTCATATCTTCTTCGATATTTTCTTCTAGAAAAGAATTGAGGTGTTTTAGGAACTCTTTGTCGAATTCTGAAATAATAGGTTTAGAAGATTCTATACTCTTTAGTTCCTTATCGGAAATGGTATGAGAAGGAAGGAGTGTTTGTTCATCCAATTGTTGACTGAATTTCTCTTGTAACATTCGGCGAACCTCTATAAGGTTTTTCATTTGGAGCAACAATTCCTTTGTATTAAAAGGTTTACTCATATAAACGTCCGCACCATATTCTAAACCCTGAATCCTACTATCCATAGCCGTTTTTGAGGTCAATAGAATAAGAGGAATATGGGCAGTCCGTCTATTAGTTTTGATATTTTTGCAGGCTTCAAATCCATCCATTTCTGGCATCATGACATCAGAGATAATGATGTTCGGAATAAATTCTAACGCCATTCGAACACCTTGTTTTCCATTTTCAGCTTCTATGACTTGATAATGATCTTCTATGGAAGATCGGATGAACTGTCGGAGTTCGGCATTATCTTCTATAATGAGTGCCAAATTATCAGCCTTTATATCAATGGAGGTATTTTCTTCAGCTAAAGGTATAGCATAGTTATTTTTCACCTCTGGTTTAATATCATATTTCATAGTTGAGGTTTCAGTCATCACCTCATTCATTAACATCGGAATACAAACTTCAAAAATACTTCCTTGACCTAATTCGCTTTCCAATCTCAGTTGACCGTTCATTAGCTCTACCAATTCTTTACAAAGTGATAATCCAATACCAGTTCCTTGTTGTTTTCTTTTATTTGAACCATCCACTTGATAGAATCTGTCAAAAATATGTTCTTGTTCTTTTTTCGAAATACCAATACCTGAATCTTGAATAGAAAATAGAAAATACGATTTGTCCTCTTTTTCCTCCGAAGCTACTTCAATAGTTATTTCTCCTTTTTCAGGCGTGAATTTAATGGCATTAGAAATCAGATTGGACATAATCTTTTCCATTTTATCCGCATCAAAATCAAAAGGTAGCAGTTGACCTTTCTGTGAGTAATTTAATTCGATTCCTTTTTCTTTTGCTAATAAAGAAAAAGAGGCTACCATTGGTTCAATTAATTCGGTAATATTCCCCCGTTTATATTCTAAGTGCATTTTTTCACTTTCCAACTTAGAGAGGTCTAGTAACTGGTTAACGAGTTGAAGTAATTTCTGACTATTGCTTTTCGCTAATTCTACTTTAGGTAGCCAAGGCTTTTGAGGCTGTTCGATAACTTGTCGAAGTGGTTCGATAATCAAGGTAAGCGGTGTTCGAAATTCATGTGTAATGTTGGAAAAGAAATTGGATTTGATTCTGTCTAATTCTTCTAACCGTTTGGCTTCTCTCGTTTTTTGTTCTGCCAATTGTTTTTGTTTGATTTTCTCGACATCACTCATCAACTTTTCTTTTTGAGCGCTTCGTTTTTCCTGAGTGATAATAACAAATCTATATGCTAAAATTATCGTGGTAGTAAGTACCATGAATCCATGATTAGTCAATGTAACAACCGACTCACCTGGATTATCACTGATGTTGATAATTATCAAGCGAAGCAGGGTAAAAATAAACGTTATTAATATTCCAAAACTAAAAACTCGAGCAAATTTATCTTTTGAAAAACTAAGATAAAGTAATGTGCAAAGTATTAAAAAAAAGAGAAACCCCATCGGAATATGACGAATTGACAACCATAAATCTCCTATTTTAGTTGAATAAATCCTAGAAAACACTCCTATTAGTGTCATCATGAAAAACAATACTATTGACAAGCCTATAAAGAAATGTATCCTAGGGAATTTTATTTTTGTATCAATATATACCCTCCCAAATTGAAGTACGGAAACAATTCTAATCAGAGAAAGAAACGTGCTTATAATAATGAAGGATCTTGGGTTTTCTTTAAAAAACATCAGATAGGTTTCATTATTAAATTCTCCAAAATAAGTTGAAGCCAATAAAAATATTTGAACGATCATAAACCACCAATAAATCGGATCTCGAAACCAAATGAATAAAGCCAGTGCAAGGAATAATAAGGCAAAGCCTACCCCATTTAAAAAATGATGTGTACTGAAATAAAAATTAGCTGGACGAGAAAATCTAATCGATTCTTTACTGACTAATTCCATCTTAACTTGTGCCTGAATAGCTGAAGCCATTGTTAGTTCTAACCAAACATCAATCGTATCAGCAGCATTCATTTTTAGCCAAATTGCACTAGGGTCTAATTTCTCGGGGAAATCCCTTTTCGAATACGGAGCAGCAGAGCCAGAGTAAGCAGTTCTTATTTTTTTTCCCTTCTTATAAATGTGTGCATTTACCTCCTTAAACGTAAACTCCCAAGGCCAACCATTTCCATTCGGGGTAAATGTAATTCCGAACGTATCTCGATCTATTTTGGACGAAAGCTGGAAATGCGTCCAATAAGAAGTATGTGCTTTGATCTCAAAAATAGGGATATCCCCTGCATTGATTTTTAAAGCATCCTTATAATTTCCTTCTTGTATATCTCTAACGCTAAGTGCATCGTTATTCTCTTCTACAATCCATTTTAGGTTGGGTAAGACAATTGTTGTAAACGAAGAATTATCAAGCTGACAATGAAGCGCAGGGTCTTGTACGGTTAGCTGTCCTTGGCTAAACAATAGTATTGGAAAAAAAATTAAGATTAAAAGATGTCTACCCCTCATATCTACTTAAAAACGAACGTTAAATCCTTAGAATATTCCTACTCTTTCTATAAGTAGCTCGTGTTAGTTAATAATGAAAATTGATAAAAATGACTTGATGGCTTGTTAACAAGTCATTGCTCTCTAACTACCTGTAGGC
>JAHDIP010000039.1 GCA_020630735.1 Saprospiraceae bacterium
ACCATCTTTTCCCATTTTTCTTTGTCGTCATCTATAGATACACTAGTGAAAACGATGTTGTCAGTAGATGCATATTTGTCTTGGAGTTTTTCTAAATGTGGTATCTCTTTTCGGCATGGTCCGCACCAAGTTGCCCAAACATCTACGTATACATTTTTACCTTTTAGATCACTTAGCGCTATTTCTTTGCCTTCGATATTTTTGTATTTAAAGTCGGGAGCATCTTTTCCAACAGTTATCGCTGTCCAATTTTCAAAGTTTTCGTTTAATGTTTTTTTCTGTTCTTCATTCGTACTCTTAGCATTAAAGTCAGCTACTAAATCTTTCATCTCAGCAGCACCATTATATTTAATATGGTCGTTAAGCGTAACAAAGTTTAAGTGTTGCTGAACTTCAGAACTTTTAAACTGAGTAGGAATAACAGCTAATTTTTCTTTTAGTCTAATCATTGTTTTTTCCTTATCTGTAGCATTATTATACGTATCATTTTTCTTTAAATTGTCTTCAGCCAAATGACTACTATACATCCCAATGAAAGATTTGTATTTTTTATTTTCTAAAGCTTTCGGTGCATCAATATCAATCTTATTCAAAAAATCATAGTAGTCATCACCAAGTGTTGCCTCTTTCTCTGCATAGTGTTTATGATAAGCAGGATATTGCAAACGTTTAGCAGCCCATTCATAAATCAAATCGATGTAAGCATTATTAGCAAAGTCGGCATTGATAACTTGATTATCTTGAATGATTGCATTATAATTATCGCCTAGTTTTTTATAAACTACATCTAATTCATCCGAAAACTCTTTAGCTTCCAATTTATAAATTTCTTCGTCATTTAAGCCTAATTCATCAGATATATTGTATTTGCCAATGATGTAGTTGTTTTCCTCAGCACCAGTACCTGAAAAAGCGAGCGATTGATCAAACTGAGTAGCATCTAGTTTCATCATCAAATCATCGTTGGGCTCTAAAAAAAGGTAAGCATATTCAGCACCATGTTTAAAACGATAGTTGCCTGCTTCATCTAGATTGACAACAATCTCAAATTTGCCATCTTCTACTTTTCCTTCATATTTGTCTTCACCATTGCTCAACGAAACGATAGAAGATGATGGATTCATTATTTCACCTCTTAAGGTCATTGTCTTTTGCTCGCTAGTGGCGGAGGCTTCTTTTTCTGTAGTTTTTTCCTGTTGGCAAGCTATGAAGAATACTAGGACGAATAAAATTGATAACTTTTGCATAAGATTGTTTTTAATTGGTATGGAATAGATAGACCTCAAAATAGGAAAAAAATTACTGTTATATATGATGTTTTTTGTTAAAATAAGGACAAAATCTTTTAGCATAAAAGCTATTTTTAGAATAAACTTCTTTCTTTTTGAAGAAACGCCATTAAAATTATAAATTTGTGCATCACAAAAATATATCAAAACATAACCATATGTCAAGAGTTATTGCTTTAAGAGATGCTATTAGAGAAGGAATGATTGAAGAAATGAGAAGAGATGAATCTGTCTTTTTGATGGGTGAAGAAGTAGCAGAATACAACGGAGCCTACAAAGTAAGTAAAGGTATGCTCGATGAATTTGGAGAAAAACGTGTTATCGATACGCCAATTTCTGAATTAGGTTTTGCCGGTATTGGAGTAGGGGCAGCGATGAATGGACTACGACCTATTGTCGAATTTATGACTTGGAATTTTGCGGTTTTAGCCTTCGACCAAATTGTAAACAATGCTGCCAAAACACTTTCTCAGTCTGCTGGTCAGTTTTCGTGCCCAATCGTTTTTAGAGGACCTTCTGGTGCGGCAGGACAATTAGCGCAACAACATTCGCAAACCTTTGAAAGTTGGTTGGCTAACTGCCCAGGTCTAAAAGTGATTTCTTGTATTAACCCATACGATGCAAAGGGATTGATCAAATCAGCCATTCGAGATAATGACCCGATTTGTATGATGGAATCGGAGTTGTTATATGGTCATAAAGGTGAAGTGCCTGAAGGTGAATATTTAGTACCGATCGGAAAAGCTGCTATACGGCGTGAAGGAACAGATGTGACCTTAGTCTCTTTCAATAAAATGATGTTGGAAGTAGAAAAGGCCGCAGAAGAATTGGCTAAAGAAGGCATTTCTGCTGAAGTAATTGACCTGCGTACCATTCGTCCAATGGATTATCAAACTATAGTAGAATCGGTCAAGAAAACAAACCGCCTTATTGTGGTTGATGAATCTTGGCCATTTGCAGGTATCTCTGCTGAAGTTACTTATGAGGTTCAAAAATATGCTTTTGATTATTTAGATGCACCTGTTATTCGGGTAAATGCTGCAGATACAAGTTTACCTTATGCAGCGGTTTATGTAGATGCTTATTTGCCGAATCCAAAGAAAATTATTGATGCTGTAAAGCAAGTCATGTATGTAAAATAGCATTTTAGAAAATAGAACAAAAAAGGAGCGATTTTGATGAAAGTTGCTCCTTTTTTTGTAGAAAAACTATGTTTGAAGAATGGAGCCAATAGATTATTTTCCAGCTGGCAAAAAGGATGAAATTTCTACCAAAGGCTTTTTGTTCATTGGGATAATTGCTACTGTGCTAGGAATTTACTTCCACCTAATGTACGGCAATTCTGCATTAGATATTCAGTTGCATGATACTTATATAGTAACGTCATTTGATCAGATATTTTACAATATTGCTATGTATGCGTTCTCTTGTTTCGGAATTTATCAAATTTTCACGAAAATATTCAAGGTGCATTTGTCAAAGATATCAGGTCAGATTCATCTTGGTATATATCTTTGTTTTTTGGTGGTTTTAGCTGTATTCATTTATCATGTATACATGACAAGACATGCCATGTTGATCGATAACATCAATGCCTATACTGCAAACCAATCTGTTTATTACTTAATCCTTCCTTTCTTGGTCATATTGTTTGTAATCCTGCAATTGTTTTTTATTTTCAACCTTATTTTTGGAATGTATAAAAAAATGATTCGATAATGGGACATATGACCTTAGTACAAGGAGACCTCACAAAAATGGAAGTGGATGCAATTGTAAATGCTGCCAATAATTCGTTGCTTGGTGGTGGTGGTGTAGACGGAGCAATTCACCGAGCAGGTGGACCAGCCATTCTAGCAGAATGTCGAGAAATAAGAGCACGACAAGGAGGCTGCCCAACTGGCGAAGCTGTAGTAACTACTGCTGGAAATATGCCTAGTCGTTTTGTTATTCATACAGTAGGTCCTGTTTGGTCAGGACACGACAAAGAAGCCAAAGATGACTTGCTTAGAAATTGCTATAAAAATAGTTTGAAGCATGCAGCAAAAATTAATTTAGAAACAATAGCTTTTCCCAATATCAGTACAGGTATTTACCATTTTCCGAAAGAACGAGCAGCCGATATAGCCATACAAGCTGTAAAAGAAATGCTTGAAGAATATAAAGTGATAAAAGAAGTCATTTTTGTTTGTTTCGACAATGAAAACTATGATTTATATCAAGAAAAATTAGCTAACTTATCAAAAGAAGTATAAAAATAAGTACTCATGAAAATAGCAGTTTTCCCTGGTTCATTCGATCCAATTACAAAAGGTCATGTAGATTTAGTAAAAAGAGCCTTGCCGCTTTTTGATAAAATCATTGTAGCGATTGGGATCAACTCCCAAAAGAAATATCTCTTTTCATTAGAGCAGCGTATCGAATGGATCGAAAAGGTATTCGAAAAAGAAGCCTCTGTTGAAGTAGGACACTTTGAAGGCTTGACAGCACACTATTGTAACCAAGTAGATGCAAAGTATTTATTAAGAGGACTAAGAAATGCATCCGATTTTGACTATGAAAAGACCATTTCGCAATTAAATAATATTGTCGGAGAAGGAATCGAAACGATGTTTTTAATCTCAGTTCCTGAACTATCACATATTAGTTCTACTATTGTCAGAGAAATAATAAAAGGAAAAGGAGATGCCTCACCATTTATTCCAGAAGAAATAGAAATAGACACTATTTAATCTAAAAGTCTATCCATCAAAATCCTAGCTATTAAATAAGGATATTACGGCAAATTAAGCTACATTTGCACGAATAAAATTGATGAACTAAAAACCTAATGGCTTGTTTTAACTAATGGAATCATTTTTCAAAAAGTTAAAAGCCTTAAATCGTTTAATATGTCGAACGCAATTTATGATTTACCAATAGCTATCAATGAACCTGTATTGAGTTATGCTCCTGGTTCACCTGAACGTACTTTAGTCAAAAAAGTACTAGCTGAAATGAAAGCTAAAAAGATTGATATCCCAATGACTATTGGAGGGAAAAAAGTAAAGACAAAGGAAAAAATATCCATTCATCCTCCGCATGAAATCAAACATACTTTAGGTCATTATTTTAAAGGTGGCTCTACACATGTAAAGCAAGCGATAGATGCCGCTAAAAAAGCTAAACCAGCTTGGGAAGCTATGCCTTGGAATCAGCGTGCAGCCATTTTCTTAAAAGCTGCTGATTTATTGTCTGGGCCATATCGTGCAAAAATGAATGCAGCAACGATGTTGGGACAATCTAAAAATATATACCAAGCAGAAATCGATGCAGTTGCAGAATTGTGCGACTTCTTCCGTTTCAATGCACAATACATGACTCAGATTTATGCCGAGCAACCTGAAAGTCCTGCAGGTGTTTGGAATCAATTAGAGCATCGTCCTTTAGAGGGGTTTGTTTTTGCGATCACGCCATTCAACTTTACCTCTATTGCTGCTAACCTTCCAGCGGCTCCAGCTATGTTAGGTAATACAATAGTTTGGAAACCAGCCGAAACTCAAATTTACTCGGCTGCAGTGATTATGGAAATCTTCGAAGAAGCTGGCCTTCCAGATGGTGTTGTCAATTTAATTTTTACAGATGGACCTGTAGCAGGAGACATTATTTTCTCTCATCCTGATTTTGCAGGCTTGCACTTTACTGGTAGTACAGGTGTTTTCAATTCATTATGGCAGACAATTGGTCACAACATTTCTAAGTATAAATCTTATCCAAGAATAGTAGGCGAGACGGGAGGAAAAGATTTTGTTATTGCGCATTCTTCTGCCAATGCAAAACAAGTAGCAACTGCTTTAGTGCGTGGAGCTTTTGAGTTTCAAGGTCAAAAATGTTCTGCAGCTTCTAGGGCTTATATTCCTAAAGGATTGTGGAAAGATGTTAAGAAATATATCATTGAAGATGTTAATTCAATGACGGTTGGAAATCCTGAAGATTTTTCTCATTTTATAAATGCTGTGATTGATGAACGTGCTTTTGATAAAATAACAAATTTTATTGCTGGTGCTAAAAAATCAAAAAATGCAGAAATAATTGTTGGTGGTTCATACAGTAAAAAAGAAGGTTATTTTATTGATCCAACAGTAATTGTTACAACTGACCCGAAGTACAAAACGATGGAAGAAGAAATCTTCGGTCCAGTATTGACGATATATGTTTACGAGTCTAAAGATTATGAAAAAACATTAGACTTAGTAGATAGTACATCTCCTTATGCTTTGACAGGAGCTGTTTTTGCAAAAGACAGAGCGGCGATAGTTACTGCCAAAAATAAATTGAAAAATGCTGCGGGTAATTTTTACATTAATGATAAACCTACAGGTGCTGTGGTAGGGCAACAACCTTTTGGTGGTGCTCGTGCTTCAGGTACAAACGATAAAGCGGGTTCTATTTTAAACTTGTTGCGTTGGATTTCGCCACGAACAATTAAAGAAAATTTAGTGCCGCCTAGCGATTATCGTTATCCATTTTTAGACGAAGCTTAAAATATAGTTTAACATTTGAAATAATTTGAAAAACTGGTTAGGAATTGATCTTCTTATCCAGTTTTTTGTTTACTAAAAAAGATAAAAATGCCTGCTTCCTACAAAAAAGAACATCCTCAAGAACAATATGACTGGATCATTATTGGTTCTGGATTGAGTGGTATTAGTTTAGCTGCCATACTTTCTAAAGAGGGTAAAAAATGCTTAGTCTTAGAACGTCACTATACCGCAGGTGGATATACACATGTATTCAAACGTAGAGACTATGAGTGGGATGTAGGTATACACTATGTAGGTGAGGTACATCGAAAAGAAAAAATGCTTGCCCGTTTGTTTCGTTATATTACAGATGGACAGCTAGAGTGGGAAGAAATGGACGAAGTATATGACCAAATTATTTTCGGAAAAGAACGGTTCAACTATGTAAAAGGGACAGAAAATTTTAAAGAACATCTTAAAACGTATTTTCCCGATCCAGAAGACCAAGCAGCTATTGATAAGTATGTAGCGATGATACGTGCAGCTTCTCATGCTTCAAAAGATTTATTTTCTAAAAGGGCTTTACCACCGTTAGCTAATCGCTTATTTGGTAATTTTATAAGTCGAAAAGCTAATAGCTATAGTCGTAAAACTACTAGAGAAGTGCTCGAAACCATTACTAAAAATGAGAAACTCATTGGAGTACTTACGGGGCAATATGGCGATTATGGTATGCCTCCAGCGCAAAGTAGTTTTATTATGCATGCCCTTTTAGCGAAGCATTATTTGGGAGGTGGTAGTTTTCCTATTGGTGGTTCTGCTCGTATTTTTGAAACCGTTGAACCTGTAATCGAAAAAAGTGGAGGAAAGGTTTTTACAAATGCTTCTGTAGAAAAAATTATAGTAAAAAACGGAAAAGCAGTCGGTGTGAAAATGTCGGATGGAAAGGAAATATTAGCGCCCAAAGTAGCTAGTAGTATTGGTGTACATAATACCTATTTAGGCTTGCTAAAAGATGAACCCAAAATAGATAAATTTAAGCAACAACTAGAAGGTACTGAAGCTTCTTCAGCTCATCTTTGTTTGTATGTAGGAATGAAATACACGGCTAAAGAATTAAATATTAATAAAACGAATCTTTGGATTTATCCAGATAATTTTAATCATGATGAAAACATGGCTAATTATCTTGCTGATCCTGATAATGCTGAGTTTCCCTTGGTGTATATCTCTTTCCCTTCTGTGAAAGATCCTGATTGGGAAAATCGTTATCCAGGTAAAAGTACACTAGAAATTATTACATTGGGCGATTATGGTACCTTCAAGAAATGGGAAGACAGTCGTTGGAAAAAGCGAGGAGAAGACTATGATGCTTACAAAGAAAAAATTTCACAACGGTTACTACAAGTACTTTTCAAATATCTACCACAATTAGAAGGTAAAATAGATTACTATGAGTTATCAACTCCTTTATCTACAAAGCATTTTGTTAACTACCAAAAAGGAGAAATTTATGGATTAGTTCATACTCCTGAACGTTTTGAACAGTCGATGCTCAATGTCCATACACCAATCAAAAATTTATATTTAACTGGGCAGGACATCGTTACCTGTGGTATAGGCGGCGCCCTGAGTGCGTCGATGATTACGGCAATGGGGGCTACAAAGAAAAATATTATGAAGAAAATTATCGAAGCAACTAACTAATTATCTTAAAATAACGTTAATTTATATTAAAGATAGTTTAATGTCGTTGCATTCATGCAATCTTACGACTAAATACTATATTTTTCGCTTTTCTAATAGGGGGCTTGTCGTTGTAATGCGTCCTATTTATAAAACTATTTATGCTAACCAAAAAATAAAAAGTTGATGAAAAGAATTCACTCCTTATTCCTAATTATTTTATCACTCATACTTTCTACTTCAGTATTTGCTCAAAAACACACAATAAGTGGCTACATTGAAGATGCAAGTAATGGAGAAAAGTTAATTGCTGTAAATATTTTCGACAGTAATAGTGCATTAGGCGCAGTCTCCAACACCTATGGATTTTATAGTCTTACCTTAGAACAAGATTCTGTACTATTGGGTATTTCTTATGTGGGTTATCAAACTCAGTTTTACAAACTATATCTTGATAAAGATGTCAGTCTGAATTTTAAGCTTTCTTCTGATGTAGAATTAGAGACGGTTGAAGTCGTGAGTGACCGAGTAGAAAAAATAGAGGAACGTACTCAGATGAGTACCGTCTCTGTACCAATCGAACAAATCAAAAAGATTCCAGCTCTACTTGGTGAAGTCGATGTTTTGAAAGCACTACAATTATTACCTGGTGTTCAGTCTGGTGGAGAAGGGCAAAGCGGTCTTTATGTTCGAGGTGGTAGCCCCGACCAAAACCTCATCCTTTTAGATGGAGTACCAGTATACAACGCATCTCACTTGTTTGGTTTCTTTTCCGTTTTTAATGCCGATGCCATTAAAGATGTTACCTTGACTAAAGGTGGATTTCCTGCTCGATATGGAGGTCGTTTATCTTCCGTTATCGAAATCAATATGAAAGAGGGAAATACCAACGAGTTTCATGGTACAGGTTCTATTGGTTTAATTTCTTCAAAGCTAACGCTAGAAGGTCCAATCATTAAAGATAAAACATCCTTTCTTATTTCTGGACGTCGAACGTATATAGATTTGTTGGCACGACCTATTATTAAAAATGCTTTTGAAGAAGGTGGTAGTTCTGGAAATGCTGGCTATTATTTTTATGATGTCAATGGTAAAATTAACCATAAATTTTCAGATAAAGATCGCTTGTACTTCAGTGTGTATACTGGTCGAGATAAATTCTATTTCAGTGAACGCTTTCAACAGTTTGATTATGATTCTGAAAGTGAAGTAGGATTAGGTTGGGGAAATTTGACATCTGCTTTACGCTATAATCACCTATGGTCTAATAAGTTATTCAGTAATCTTACCTTAACTTACAGTCGTTATAATTTTGATACAGAACTTGCCGATAGAACGACTTATTCAAATAATGGTGTATCAACAAAAGATAATTTTGAAATAGGTTATTTATCTGGGATTGACGATATAGCAGCTAAAATTGATTTTGACTATGTACCTAATCCAAATCATTATATCCGCTTTGGAACAAATATAATTCATCATAATTTTGATCCAGGAGCTTTTAAAATAAAAATCGAATCAACAGGAGTAGATGATTTTTTACTAGATACCTTATTTGGGCAGTCCAAAGTTGATGCACAGGAATTTGCATTTTATGTAGAAGATGATATGCGTATCGGTTCTAAACTGAAAGTAAATGCAGGTGTACACTTTTCAGGTTTCAATGTTAAAAGTAAAGTGTATACCTCTGTTCAACCTCGATTAAGTGTTCGTTATTTATTACCAAATGATATTGCTTTAAAAGGATCTTACGCTTCGATGCGTCAGTATATTCAATTATTGACGAATGAAAGTATTGGATTGCCAACTGATCTTTGGGTACCAACTACAGAGACCGTACTTCCTCAAGACTCTTGGCAAGTGGCTCTCGGTGTTGCTAAAACATTTGATAAAAAATATGAGTTTAGTGTAGAAGGCTATTACAAGCAAATGAAAAATATAATTTCATACAAAGAAGGAGCAAGTTTATTTAATCTGGATGATTGGCAATCGAAAGTTACTCAAGGTGATGGAGAGTCGTATGGTGCTGAGTTTTTAGTACAAAAGAAAAAAGGTCGTCTAACAGGTTGGGTAGGCTATACTTTATCTTGGTCTTGGCGACAGTTCGATGATTTGAATTTTGGTAATCGTTATTCGTTCAAGTACGATAGACGACATGATCTTTCAGTCGTAGCATCGTATGAGTTAAGTGATCGTATTCAATTTTCTGCTACTTGGGTATATGGTACAGGAAATGCTGTGACTTTAGCCAACTCTGTATACAATGGTTTTTATCCTGTGTCTGAATTTTCCAATGATTTTACAGGCTGGTATCCTAATGATTTTAATGCGGAGTATTATCAAGATCGTAATAATTTTAGAATGCGTTCGTATCATCGTTTTGACGTTGGAGTAGATTTTATCAAACAGAAAAAACGGTTTAAACGTACTTGGTCAGTCGGGGCATACAATCTCTACAATCGCAAAAATCCATTCTTTTTGTATACAGATCGAGAAGTGACTTTTGATAATAATGGAAATTTAATTTCGTCAAAGAAAGTTTTAAAACAAGCGAGTTTATTTCCTATTATCCCATCAGTAGCTTACAAATTTGAATTTTAAAAAAAAAGAACATGAATACTAAAAATATATTTTTTTATATCGCAATTTTATTGGTGGCTAGCTCTTGCGAAGATGCATTTACCACTACTTTAAAAGTAGATCCGCCACCTCATACCACTCAATTAGTTGGACATTGTTATATTGATAATGAAGCAGATATTATTGCCGCTTCTGTTACTAAAAGTTTTGGATTATTGGAAGATATTTCAGAACAAGAAGATTTGATCAATGATGCTACAGTTGAAATTTATGAAAGTGGTACTTTAAAATATACTTTGGATGCTATTGATCCTAATGATATATTTGGCAATGTAAATTTTGGTATAGAGTTGAATGAGCCTTTCAGTCGAACAGATAATGAATATGAATTAAGAATTAGCCATCCTGATTATGAAACCATTTCTGCTAAACAAACTATGCCACTCATTGTTCCTGTAACTTCTGTAAAAAAATCAGGTCGTTTTGTAAATGAAGATATTGATGAAGGCTTTGGTGTTGACATTAAGTTTAATGACCCAGGTGGTGTTGAAAATTATTATGAGGTTCAACTTATTTTTGTTGATACCAGTTCAAGTCAAGATTATACCTATCCTATTTATATCTCAAGTAGTGATCTCAACGTTTCTATGGGAATTGATTATAACACCTTACTCATTAGTGATAATACCTTTGATGGTCGGTCTTATACGCTAACCATTGGAACATACAGTGAGTACGATAATATGTTTGTCGTTTGGCGTTCTATCTCAAAAGAGATGTACCTATACTCAAGATCAGTTGGGCAACAAAATCAAATAGAAGGCGATCCATTTGCAGAACCAGTCAGTATTTTTAGTAATATGGAAAATGGACTTGGCTTATTTGGAATGCGAATTGAAGATCGTTATCCTGTCGAAGAATAATTGTCTATACCTACTGGTATTCGGTTTTCGGATTATCATGGGTAGCTAAGGTTTAATTTTCAGTAGTTTTAATCGTTTGGCAATCCGAAAACTTTTTGATTTCTATTTATAAAGGTAATGAATAAAGGAGGGTTTTTCGTAAAGAAAAACCCTCCTTTATTTACATATATTTTGGAAGAACAAGAATTATAGCAAGCCTCTATCGATCATTAGCTGTACTTTAAAAATAGAGGTAAGTGCTAGAGCATCTGTAATTTTTCCTTCCATTGCCATTTCTACTACTTCACTAAACGGTAATTTTTTGATGACTAATTCTTCTGTCTCTTCAGGCATCGCTTCACCAAACGTTAAGTCTTGTGCGACATAAGAAAGACCATATTCATCTGTTACAGAATTGGAAGTATGAAGGTCTAAAATTTTTGTCCATTTTTTAGCACGAATTCCAGTTTCCTCGATGAGTTCACGTTTTGCTGAGTCGAGTAGGGGAACATCTTTTGCTCCGCCGCCTTCAGGAATTTCCCAGCTATATTCATCTAAGGTATATCGGTATTGCCCAACGATCCAAGTATTATAATCATCGTCTAGTGGTACAATTCCAATCGCTATATTTTTGAAATGCACCACACCATAAATACCTTCTCCACCCGAAGGGTTTAAGACCTCCCGATGCGTAACACGTATCCAAGGATTGTCATACACTTCATTAATACTTATCGTCTTCCACGGATTTTCCATTTCTATTAGTTTCTAAAAATAGTTAGTGTTTAATTGTCATTCGGATTGGAGTGGTCATAGCTATAGGCATATGTTTGATTAAATTAAGCAAACGAGTAGCTTTCAAAAATTTATAGATAGGAATAAAATAAGGCTGACGTTTAGCAAATTCCTCATCTGTATCCAATCGTCTAAGGGTTTTATAAAGTGTATCTTTTTCAAAGTCAATATTCAGATCACAGCTTCTACATATTTTGCGTAAGCTAGAAGTGGTTATAAAATTCAAACCATTCCAAAGATCATCATTTTTTAACGAAGGTTTGAAAAATGTAGTTGCATGTGGGAAAAAAGGAAACAAAGGCATTTTATAATGTGGCTCGTATGGAACAAAATAATTGACCGTATTATGTACCATTAGACCATTAGGAGCCAATACCTTTTTGAGTGCACTAAAGGTCGGCTCCAAATTAATGATATGTTCTAGTACATTATTCGAAAAGATGATCTTGAATTGTTTGTTAATTTGCTCTGCTTGTTCGCCCAAGAGAGGATACCAATTTGTATCATCAATATTTAAAGCTGTAAATAATTCTTTGCCTACCAGAAAATAATTATCATAACCCGAGTCAGAAGGCTCAATAGCATAAGCATTATATCCTTCCGTTTTTAAAAAACAGTAAGTCAAACCAATGCCACCTCCAACTTCAAGAATAGCATCATCTTTTGAAAAATCAAGATCGGAAATTAAAGAAACAGTAAGGGCTGCTTCCTCAACATAATGATATAGTATTTTTTCGAAAGCCTCTCGTTCTTCCATTTTATCATAGATGTCAGTGTGGAGCAATTCTCTGAAATCTAGTATCTTTTTTCTGAAAAGCTCTATTTGATAAAGCATCTCAAATTTATCAGTATAAAAATCTATTATAGAAGTGGAAAAACGAGCCATAAGTAAGCTAATTATTGTTTAAGCCTGCAAATTACTAGCTTCATGTTAGTATTACAACTATATCTTATATAATTGTCATTATTTTCAAAAATATTAAAGAATAAGCCAAAAAATAGAATTATTTTATATATTTGCACACTTCCTATGAATGTACTTAAAACGAAAAAAATTAGTCAAAAAGACAATAACTATGAGGATATACCTACCGGTATTCGGTTTAAGGATCATCGTTAGTAACTATCGTTTGATTTTCAGGTACTTTGAACGTTTGACAATCCGAAAACTACTTTGGTTTCAGTATAACATACGTTTCTATTGACCAATCACCCATTTAGTAAGGCCTTACGGTTTGACTTTAGAAGAAAAAGAAATGCCATTAAATACATATTAAAAAATATTGGCATATTTTTTGATCATTAAGTCTTGGTATTCCTAATATCATAGGAAAGCTATGTCTACGATGTACTAAACTACTACCCATTTTTTCGATCTCATTTAAAACTACACAAAAGGATTAAGTAATAAAATATGTCCAAAAGTTTTCCTATTTACAAACAATTGGATGAAATGGACTGCGGGGCCTCCTGTCTTCGTATGATTGCCGATCATTATGGGCGCTATTATTCTCTTGAATATTTGCGGGAAATAACCTATGTAGGTAGAGAAGGTGTTTCGATGCTAGGACTGAGCGATGGAGCTGAAGCTATAGGTTTGCGTACATTGGCAGTAAGAACAACTTATGAACGACTGGTTAAAGATTTTCCCTTACCTTGTATTGCATATTGGAAGCAATCCCATTTTTTAGTCGTATACAAGATTACAGATAAACATGTTTGGATTGCAGATCCTGCCGCTGGAAAGTTTAAATTGACCAAAGAAGAATTTCTATCGTCGTGGGTTGTTGGAAAAAATGATAAAGAAGACGAAATAGGCTATTTACTTTTAGTAGAAACTACGCCGAGTTTTTTTGAACAAGCAGGAGAAGTAGTCAATAAAAAAGGTTTTTCTTATTTATTTTCCTACATCAAAAAGTATCCTAAATTATTGTTCCAATTATTTTTAGGTTTGTTTGTCGGTAGTATTTTACAAATTCTCTTTCCACTCCTTACGCAAGCAATTGTAGATATCGGAATAACAAACCAGGATATTAATTTTATCTACCTAATTTTAATCGCTCAGTTAATTTTATTTATTAGCCAAACATTTATTGAGATTTTTCGGTCGTGGATATTTTTACATATCGGTATTCGAGTCAATATTAATTTGATTTCTGATTTTTTACTAAAAATTATGAAATTACCTATCCGCTATTTTAATACTAGAGTAACGGGAGATATCCTACAGCGTATAGCGGATAATCAGCGAATTGAAGAATTTTTAACTTCGGCGACATTGCCTACCTTGTTTTCTGTATTTAACTTTTTTGTATTTAGCGGTATTCTAGCTTACTATAGTTATTTGATGTTTTTGATTTTTGTTACTGCAACTTTTTTTTACATTCTTTGGATAATCTTTTTCTTAAAAAAGAGAAAAGAAATTGACTACCGTCGCTTTGATCAATTATCAGAAAACCAAACAACTTTGATGCAGCTAGTAAATGGTATGCAGGAAATTAAAATTCATAATGCAGAAAAACAAAAACGTTGGGTTTGGGAACGTATTCAAGCGAGAATGTACAAGGTGAGTATGCAGTATTTACAAATAGACCAATGGCAACGTTCGGGAGCGTCTTTTATAAATGAAACCAAAAATATTTTAATCTCCTTCATTGCTGCTAAAGGAGTTATTGATGGTACGATGACCTTGGGAATGATGGTTGCAGTACAATATATCATTGGTCAAATGAATGGACCAATCGAAAAATTAGTGCTCTTTTTTAGGACAGCTCAAGATGCAAAAATTAGCCTTGAGCGTATGAACGAAATTCACTTGAGAGAGGATGAAGAAGATCCTTCGACGAAAATAAAAGAACTTCCAGAAAATGGAGACTTGAAATTATCAAATGTTTCTTTTCAATACAGCGGTCCCAATTCACCTATCATTTTGAATAATATAAATGTAGTTATTCCTAAAGGAAAAACTACAGCTATCGTTGGACACAGCGGTAGCGGTAAAACGACTCTTCTAAAATTGCTGCTAAATTTTTACGCACCAACCGCAGGAACTATCGAAGTCGGAGATATTAATTTGAATGATTTGCAGTATCGAGCTTGGCGAAAAAAATGTGGCGTCGTCATGCAAGAAGGATTTATTTTTTCTGATACGATTGCCAATAATATTGCCTTAGGAGCAGAGGAAATTGATAAAGACAAACTGGTAAAGGCCGTAAAAATTGCAAATGCTCAAAATTTTATTGACTCTTTACCTTTAGGGTATAATACAAAAATTGGTGATGAAGGAATTGATTTGTCGCAAGGACAAAAGCAACGTTTGCTGATAGCAAGGGCTGTTTATAAAAATCCTGATTATATCTTTTTTGATGAAGCAACGAATGCTTTGGATGCTTATAATGAAATGATCATTCTCGACAATCTAGAAGAGGTTCTAGATCAAAAAACGGTTGTCATTGTCGCTCACCGTTTGAGTACTGTCAGTATTGCCGACAATATTATTGTGCTAGAACAAGGAGAAGTTATTGAACAAGGAACACATGAAGAATTAATTGAACTGAAAGGATTTTATTATTATTTAGTTAAAAATCAATTAGAGTTAGGTCGCTAAATGGCAGAAGAAGATTATATAGAACTTCGTAGCGAAGATGTACAAGAAATAATGGGAAGACCTCCAAGCTGGATCGTGCGATGGGGGACAGTCCTTATATTTTTTATTTTATGCATTCTTATTTATTTGAGTTATATCATCAAATATCCAGATAAAATTTCTGAATCGATTACCATCACTACTTCTGTACCTCCTATAAAGGTAGTGTCTCATCTTGATGGCTATATAGAAGATGTGCTGGTAAAAGAAAATCAGATCGTTGTTCAAGATGAAGTATTATTGATTGTCAAAAATGATGCTGAGTACGAAGAAATGATGCTTTTAAGCAGTTTAGTTGATTCGTTGATATTGCAAGAAGAAGTACAAAGTGCATATAGTTATATTAAATTTCCGAGAGGACTAATACTTGGCGATGTTCAATCTTCTTATGAACGTTTTCTAAAAGACTTAGAAGAATATAATTTTAATCGAAATGATAAATATGGTGAGGCTAAGAGTGAAGATATTCGAAATAAAATAATTAGTAAGCAGGAAGAAATTATCTGGGAAGAAAAACGCTTAGAAAAAGCTAAAGAAACATTAGGCTTTGCTAAAAAGAATTTTCAAACGCAGCGTAAAGCCTACGAGGACAAAAAAATTACTTTAGCAGGTCTTCAACAGTCTAAGTTAGCCGAAAATAATGCTGCACAAGCTGTGCTGAATATAGAAGTAAGCATAAAGAAAATTCTTGCGGATATAAAAACACTCAATCGCCAAATTCCTTTAGTTACTGGTGGTATAGTTAAGAGTAATACCGAAAAATTTAATAATGTTAAAGGAAGACTTAATACCTTAAAGGCTACTATCTTAGATTGGAAAAAACGAAACCTCATCCGCTCTCCTTCTGATGGAAAAGTACAGTTTTTTACAAATGGAGAACCCGACAAAATTTTACTAAAACCAGGTACTGAAATCATGGCGATTGTGCCTCATTTAGATAAGCAGAAAGTAGGGAAAATGGCACTCACTTTCGATGATTTTGGTAAAGTCTTAGAGGGGCAACGAGTCATAATCAAGTTTGCTGCATACCCACATCAAGACTTTGGTGTAGTAGAAGGAAAGATAGCGCATAAAGCGAGTTTGCCTCAAGGAAATAAGTATATGGTTGAAATCGAATTACCTAATGGCCTTCTCTCTAGTCACGGAAAAGAGCTAACCTTCGAACAGCAAATGAATGGTATTGCTGAAATCATCACAGAAGAACATCGTTTCATCACCAGAATTTTTGATAAATTTACATCATTCTTTAATGATGATGAGTAGTACTTATGTCAAACCAACCTGATCCTTCCGAAATTTTTTCGATAATTCTGATTCGCTCAGGCGGCTTGTTATTTTACTCAGTTAAAGATTTCTTTACAGTAAAAAACGAAAATTACAATCAACTTTTAGAGCAATTTTACGAATTGCTTAAGGAAAAAGAAATCCTATTATTAGCACTCTCAAAAGATGGAGTAGGGGAGCGAAAAGCATTTCAGCAGTATTGCAAAAAACTCTTCAATAATATCCAATATGATAAAAAGAGGATACTACCGAAAAAGGAATACGAAACGACATCTCAAGCAGAAGTAGACCTCGTTCTTGCCATCAAACAAACAATAAAAAAGTACCAAGACAACCAAGCTACTTTTCAAATACAACAATCTATTTTTAAAGCTGCCTTTGAAGCAGAACTTAGTCGAATGCGATCTATTTTAAAAGCTTTTTCTAAAGAAGAAGTCTTACGCAAAGGATTGATACTTTCTTCTCATTCTTTCATGCAACGCTTGGAAAATTATAAGGCAAAAGCCGCATCATCTTTTACAAAAAAAGAGCTACAAACAGAACGCACCTTAGTAGAATATCTAAGTCGAATTACAACGAAGACTTCTCCCTTTAGTACATTTACTAGTTTATCTGTTTTGGACTTTGAAAGAGAAAAAAATCAAAACCTTGTCAGTAAATCATCTGTACAATTGAATAGTCACATTCTTGCTTATTTTCAAGCCTGTTTATTATTGCATCCGCCGTTTTTCAGACAACTTAAACTGCGTATTAATCCGACATTATCTTTTACTGAAACAACATTTTCTTTCTTAAAAAATCAAAAAAATATAGAGTCCATATCTAGTATAGAAAAAGATGCAGTACTGGAATTGATTGCAACTGAATTTCAGGAGGGAAAGATTGCTTTTTCAACGTTAATGTCTACTTTACTAGAAGTCATAGATGCTGATGAAGCAAGCTTAGAAGTTTATCTATTAAATCTTATTCAAGAAGGTTTTTTAGAATGGGATTGGGACTTTTCGATAATGGACGATTGGCTTGAAGAGTTGATCGCTTTAACATTAAAAATAAAAGAGGATACAATACTAAAATCATTTACTACCATTTTATTAGCCTTACAAAAAGACATCAAAGCTTTCACTATTGCAAATGCAAGCACAAGAAAACAAATATTACTAAAGTCTTACATGGCATTGCAGAAATGCTCTAAGTTATTTCCTAGCACGCTAGCTTTTAAGATAAGTATTGAAAATATTTTTTATGAAGATGTACGAGATGATTATTCTATTGAATTCCCAAAAAAGAATATTGAATCAATAATGCGTTCTTTTTCTTCTTTTTTACAAGCTACTCATTCTATTCAATATAGTGTGTTGAAAATGGAATTGCTTGCTTTTTATAAGGCAAACTACAAAGACAAAAAAGTAAACCTTCTTGAATTCTATGAGCAGTTTTATAAAAATAAATCCAATATAACTTTACCTAAAAATAACGACTATGTTGCAATCTTAGAAAAATGGAAGGTGGCTTTACAAGAAAATTATCAGCTCAATAAAAAACATTGTTTAAACTTGTCTTCTGATGTACTTCAAAAAATAGCTGCTGAAATTACCTCCGATAAAAAAGAAAAAAAAACGAGCAATTCTTTTGCTGCTTTTCTTCAAGTTTATTCAGCTAATAATTCTTTAAAAGCGACTCTAAATGCTTCGGCTCCTGGCTTTGGCAAAATGATGGGACGTTTTATCTCGTTGTTTCCTGAAGTAGAATTACAGGAACGCATTTTGGAAAGAAATAAAACTTTACAACCTGAAAATGAAATTTGGGTGGAGAATATTGATGCTTCTTTTGCGAATGCTAATATTCATCCTCCTTTGTTAGAAACAGAAATAGATACATCGAATGGTCAACACCGATTAAAAGAATCTAATCGGATATCATTAAATGATTTAGTTGTAAGTTTTGATAAAGAAGAGAAAGCTTTAATTTTAATAGACAAAAAAACGAAAAAAAGGATACGTGTTTTTGATTTTGGGTTTGAATTGCGAAGCTACCGTTCTCCTATGTATCAGATGCTTTCTTGTTTTGCAAGTCCTCGAATTGTACATCAGCCTTTTTTGAAAATTGTAAATCAGGTATTTGATCAAAAAAGGTCAAATGGAATAATTGTAAGACCTAGAATAGAATTGGATGGGCATTTGATTCTACAACGTAAAACGTGGTTTATACCTAAAGATAAATTACCAATACCCTTTGCAAAAGAAGAAAAAGCTGCTTATTTTTTTAGATTGCTAAAATGGCAAAAAGAAAAAGGCTTGCCACAAGTTGTATATATAAAAATGCCAAAAGAGCATTCCTCTCTATCTCAACATACAAATTATAAACAAGAAGCTTTCAAACCTCAATATATCGACTTTGAGCATCCACTGTTGATACAATTGTTTGCAAAGATTGCTCGTAAAGCAAAAAAGTATTTAATGATCGAAGAAGCATTGCCAACACCATCTCAGTATATAGGCGGTCGAGTTTCAGAGTTAGTAGTGCAGGTTTGTGTTTCTAAAGAATTAAGTACCTAATCCTAATGTTAAATAATCGTCATTCTTGACGAGGTTGTTTTTTCGCTAGGCGAGGCATTTTTTGAAGTCGTAGTCGTAGCCAAATTATGTTTTTATTTTTTCTAAAGCTACGCTCATTCGCAAACTTATGCTTTGAAAGTTGTTTTTTTCGGTAGGAAAAGAGGGATGAATATTATTATAAAAATATTGAGGTAGATAGCAATAATCAAAGTAAAAATTCATAGATCGTTGTTTGTTCATAAATTCATTAACTGGAAGTTTAAAGCCTAGGCCATATGTAAAGCCTCTTCGATGTGGCAAGCTATCATCACTTGGGAAATTTACATTCCAATACACAAATCCTAGGCGTAACGATAGATAATCTAGAATCGTTAATTCATTTCCTAGACTAAATTTAAAAAAAGCATATTCCTCATACTCATCTTTCATTTCAGAAAGGTCGTTCGTTATTTCTACAGTCGAAAGTATTCTAAACAACCTATACTTGTCAAAAATTACTTGATTAGAAAAAAGGTGCAAGCTACTTCCTAATGTGAAATTGACAGCTGAAGTTTCACTTAGTAAAAAGTGGTTGGCTATAGATCGTTGCCAATTGGCCTTAAAGACAGTAGTAAAAAAGTTTCGTTCATTGTTTAGGAAAAATTTGCCTGAAAAACCAATGTGATTATCTAACCCTAATGGCTGATATCCAGATGGAAATGACTCAAAAAATCCAAAAACAAGATTTCTTGAATAGAGATATGAAGAACCTAAACCTAAAAAAGTATGTTTACTAAGCTTAACACCAAGAGCTAGTGTTGCAGATTCTTGATAAGGAATTTCTTTGATGTTATTATTATAATCATTTCTGAAATACCGATAAGCCAATCCAATTCTGAACCATTTATTGACTTTGGTTCCTAAAGCAATAAAAGCTAAATTGGAAAATGGATCACTACCAAAAGGACTTGAGTTACAAATACTTAATTGCAAGTCCTCAAAATAGGCTGTTGTTAATGGATTGAAGATAATTGAATTAATATCACCTTCTAAACCAGTATGAGATCGACCTAGAGCTTCAGCCCTTGGGTTGTGTTGATATCGATAGTTAATTGAATTGGCAAATTGACTATAAGAAATAGAGGCATTTATCAAAAAGAATAAAAGAATACTAATACGTTTCATGTGGCTAATTTTTTTGTTGTAAGAATAGACTAAAAAAAGGATCAATTTAATCATCCCTCTATGTGCTTGCCTGTTGGCAAACTGTTTTTTAGACTACTTGAGTAAGGACTTTTCATAGTTTACATTTCAAAGCTCTCTTTTAAAACAACTTCAGGGAGAAATTATTTTATCAAATCTATATTTTGATCATTTTTAGATTTATTCTTTTCCAAATGTTTAAGCCCTACACTCATTCTTATACTTATGCTCTGGAAATTATGTTCCACACGATCGGGAGAATTAATTCTAATATTATTATAATAATGCTGAGGCAAATAACAATAATCTAGATAAAAATGTAAGGGGCGCTTTTGGTTAAGAAATGGATGAATAGGTATTTTGAATCCTAGGCCATACGTAAAGCCCGATCTTTTTGGGTTTACTTGGTCATTGTTAGGAAATTGAACATTCCAAAAAACATAACCAAGCCTTAACGAGAGAAAATCAAGGAACGTTAATTCATTTCCAACACTAGCTCTGAAAAACAATGTTCTTTTCCTTCGGTATAATACACCTGACATATTTCTATAAAGCTCCAAACTAGAAATCAATTTGAAAAGCCTGTATTTGTTAAGAACCATTTTTTGGGGCATTAGATGGAAACTAGTCCCTAAAGTAATTGGAACAGACTTCGGTATTTTGGCACTTTGGTTTTCAAAATAATAATTGTAGCTAGCTCTAAAAGTGGCTGTCATAAAATGACGATTATTTTTTAAGTAATGTTTACTTGATACCCCAAAATGATTTTCTAAATTTTTTTCAAAAATTCCAAAATCAATATTCCCAAAAAAGTTATCAATAATCGATCTAGAATAGATGAAGTTTGAGCTTAGACCTATGGCAAAATTCTTGCTTGGTTTAAAACCAAGAGACAGTGTTGTTGATTCTCTTAAGGGGATATATTCTATCTCATCTTGGTTATAATATTTGCGTAATTGAAAATGATAGGCTAGACCAATTTTGAACCAATTATTTACATTTGTTCCTAAAGAAATAAAATTTAACCTTGAATCAGTTGAAAAAGCATCTGGTGACGATGTGTAGATACTCCATTGCAAATCATCGAGATAAGCTACTGTTAATGGATTGTATAAAATAGAGTTGATGTCTCCTTCAAGCCCTGTATGTAACCTTCCCATGGCTTCAGCTCTTGGGGGCTGTTGGTGCGTAGAAAAATAGGCGTTATAGGTTTGAGAATGGATCAATGTATCACATACCAAAAAAATAATGAAGGCAAAGGTGATTTTTTTCATAGCTAACTTTTTGAGTATTAGGACAAAAATTTCTATTCAAAATGTGATTGTTTTGTTGCTACACCATTAGTCCTTAATAAACATTTAATGGTGTAGCAACAAAACAATTATTTACATTATAATTTTTCTTCGAATAACTGTATAGCTTGTAATAGTTTTTGTTGCTCTTCTTCATCGAGAACACCATCTTTCATTTTGTCATGAAAGCCACCTAAACTAAAAGAACTCACAATGTTGGCTCCTTGGTAAGGCAATTGTTTTTCGAGTAATTGAAGATTAGAACTACCTCCTCTGCCTCCTGGTGAAGTACTCATTAGCAAAACAGGTTTATCTGCAAAAACTTTTTTCTCAATCCTAGAAAGCCAGTCAATCAAGTTTTTAAATACTGCAGGAGTAGATCCATTATGCTCTGGCGAAGAAATGATAAAAGCGTCTGCTGCTTGTATTTTGTTTTTAAAAGCTTCTAAGTTACTAGGAAATCCTTCTTTTTCCAAATCTAAAGAAAAAATAGGTAACGGATAATTGCGAATATCTTCAACTTCTACTGTTCCATTGCTTACTAACTTTGCTGTATAATTTATGAGTTGCTGATTAATAGAAGTAGAGCTATTGCTACCCGAAAAGGCTAAAATCTTTTTCATGTGTATTTTTTTTAAATAAAGGTAAAATAGAATCTCCAAAGATTAAAAAGTCATTACTTTGAGCGTTTAAAAGACTTTTTAAACTATGGACTTTTATGTATTTATTGTTGATTAAAGTTTTCCGTAAATTGAAATGCTCATTAAACTGTTTTATATCTTTTAGAACTTAAAGTTAAAGGTAACTGAGGGAATAATCGGGAAAAGGGATACTTGTTTCGCTTGAAAACCTGTAGGATTTCCTTCAATATCTTCTTTGGTTTCTAAATATATAAAATATGGGTTTCGACGATTGTAGGCATTATAGGCGCTAAAACTCAAATCGGCTTCACCCCATTTTGGAAAAAAACGACAGACAGCACCAATATCCATCCGATGATAAGGTGGCAAACGATAGCTATTGCGATCGCCATAAATAGGAATAATAAGTTGTGGATCAGAACCAGGAATGTTTTGGATTGAAAATCGACCATATGGAAGGGTAGTAACCGAGCCAGTACTATAGACCCAAGTTCCTGTAATACTCCAACGCTTGTTTAATTCCCATATCGCTACGACAGATAAATCATGCCGTGAGTCATATCGAGGATGAAAATTTTCACCATCTAAAATATCTTCAAATTGGCGCCATGCCCAAGAGAGTGTATAGCCTATCCAGCCTGTAAATTTTCCAGATTTTTTTTCGATATAAATTTCATTACCATAGCTCCATCCTTTACCAAAAACAAATTCCTCATCCAAATTATCATTGACAAAGAGTTGTGCATTATCTCTAAAATCAATTTGGTTTTGACTCCACTTATAATACAATTCGTTCGTCACTAAATATTGGTTTGCAATAGAGAATGAAATACCCGCTGCAACTTGATTCGAACGTTGAGGTTTAACCGTTGCATTTGATGGATACCAAATGTCAGTAGGTAAAGATGCTGCAGAGTTGGTAACCAAATGAATGTATTGCCCCATATAGGTATAGCTTGTTTTCAGCGAAATCTTTTTGTTGATACTGTACTTTAGAGCAAAACGGGGTTCGAGTAAACTATAAAATTCTTCATTATAAAAACCAGAAAGTCGAAGACCTGTATTGATTTTAAATTGTTCATTAATTTCGATATCATCAGATAAATAAATGCCCATTGCACTACCTGTAAAATTTTGTCCTTTCTCAAAATTAAACGTATTATCGTCATCGGCTGCTTGAAAACGACCAACTTCGAATTGGTGTAAAGTATAGTTGGCACCGAAACTAATACTATGTCGATTATTGGGAGTGTACAAAAAATCTGTTTTTGCAGTATAGTCTCGAATACCAGAACTGAGTTCGAAACTAATGAAGTCTCCGAAGCGATTTTTGATTTGGTAATTATAATCTGAAAAGGTTAGAGTCGTATTAGCAAATAGTTGAGGACTAAAAACTCTATTCCATCGTAATGCTAAAGCTGTATTTCCCCAATTAAAATTGACGTCAAGTGAGTTGCCAGAAAAACCAAAAAAATCTCTACCATAATAAGAACTAAAAAAGAGCTTGTCTTTTTCCGAAAGATCATAGCTCACCTTCGCATTAAAATCATAAAAGTAATAATCAGGAATCGGGTTATATTCAGGATCATTTTCTTTCGATTTATTAATCCGTCTAGTAATCAAATCAGCATAGGTACGTCGACCAGAAATCATATAAGAGCTTTTATCTTTTACAATAGGACCTTCCAAGCTTAAGCGAGAAGCGATCAAGCCAACACCTCCAGTGCCCGAAAACTTTTTTCGATTACCATCATTTAGTTTTACATCTATAACCGAAGATAAGCGACCTCCATATTTAGACGGAAAACCACCTTTATACAGTTTTACATCTTTTACAGCATCTGAATTAAACGTACTAAAGAATCCAAAGAGATGGCTAGGATTGTAAATAGTTGCTTCGTCCAAAATAAATAAATTTTGATCTGGACTACCTCCTCGCACTACGATGCCAGAAGTACCCTCTCCACCTGTTTTTATACCTGGTTTTAGTTGTAAGGTTTTTATGATATCTACTTCTCCAAAAAGTGCTGGTAGCAGTTTGGCTTCTTTCATGCTAATTTTGTCTACGCTCATTTGCGTAGTATTGATTTGCTCTTGATAAGAATCAGCACTTACAACTACTTCTTCCAATAGTTCGCCAGAGCGAAGATCTATATTTAGTGTAAAATTTTGGCTGAGTAACAGTCTTTTTTCAATACTGCGATATCCAATAAACGAAAAGGCAATAGTGACACTATCTTTGGGCAAATTGATACTATAAAATCCATAATCGTTGGAAGCCGTTCCGAATTGTAATTCAGGGCAATAGATAGTAGCACCTATTAAACTTTCTCCAGTATCTGCATCTTTTACATAGCCACTAAGCGTGACCTTAGATTGTTTGTTTTGAGCATTTAGTAACTGACCAAATAATATACTAAAGAGAAGGAGTAAATAAAATTTCATGGATATTCATTTAGGATGCAAATGTAAAGAACCTAATCGTTTTTGATATAAATAGAAAGAAAAATTTAGTAATAATTGTCCCTTCTTGTGCAAAACAAAGTCATAAAAGTATCAATATTTGGATAGCAACGTATACATTTGTAGTCTAAACAAATTGATCTTTTGAAAATTAACAATAAATGAGAGAAAAGAAAGTTGTAGAATCGAAAACGACCATGACAGAAATGATTATGCCTAATGATACAAATCCTCTAGGAAATCTTATGGGAGGAAATTTGTTGAGGTGGATGGACATCGTAGGCGGTGTATGTGCTGGAAAACACTGTGAAGCGCATGTAGTAACAGCTTCAGTAGATCATGTATCTTTTCAGAATCCAATACATCTGGGAGATGTTATTACTTTAGAGGCAACTGTTACGAGGGCATTTAATACCTCCTTAGAAGTTTTTGTAGAGGTTTTTGCAGCAAATGTCAAAGGCGGTAATAACCGTAGGTGTAATGATGCTTATTTTACCTTTGTGGCGGTACACGATGATACTAGAAAACCTATAAAAGTACCAAAGTTATTGGCTTTAACGAGAGAAGAAGAAAAATTGTACGAAAGCGCATTAAGACGCCGAGAATTACGTTTAATACTTAGCGGTCGCCTTAAACCGGCTGAAGCTACAGAAATTAAAACTTATTTTGCAGAACAATAATCTATGAAAAATACAACACTTACTCGAATCTTAGCCGTACTCATCGTATACGTAACGCTACGCTTTTTCGGTGGCTCTTTCGGTGAAAAAGTACTTTATCCCATTAATTTGCTTGTTACATTTTTACACGAGTTTGGGCATGCGCTTGGGGCGTTAATTACAGGCGGTAAAGTTTTGGATCTTCAAATCAACATGAATGGTAGTGGATTTACAAGAACACAAGGAGGCTCTATGGCTATTATTTTGATGGGAGGTTATATTGGTTCGGCTATTTTAGGAAACATATTGTTTTATATTGGTGCTCGCTTACCTCGCTTTTCCAGTATTACTTTAAATGTGTTGGCTTTTGCGATGATGTTTTCGGGTATCATGTGGTTCAACTCTCTTTTTACAACTGGCTTTCTCATCTTATTTGGATTAGCTTTATTCTTTATAGCCAATAAAACCGCTTTCGATCAAGAAGTTTTGATGTTTTTAGGTTTGGCTACGATCATCTATATCATCCAAGATTTTAATGTTGGACCTACATCCGATTTAGAACGTTATGCAGAACTTTTTGTCATTGTTCCTACTTCTTGGTGGATGTACATTTGGTTAGTGATTGTTCTTCTTTTATTTGTTTTTAATATTCGATTGATTTTTAAAGGAATTGCTACAAAAGAAGTGCAGTCCTACGATTCAACACCTTTAGATCAATAAGGGAAGCTGCGGACTTTTTTTTTGTTGAATAGAGTAATAGATATATTAGATGCAAGAACCTTTTAATGAAGCGAATGAGTTTGCTGTCTATTTTGAGATTCAAACTCAAATGAGAGAAAAAGTAATAAAAGTAGATCAATTAGATGCTCCAATTAAGTTTGTTGCTGGAGTAGATGTTGCTTATGACGAAGCAGCAAATAAAATGATCGGTGCTGCCGTAGTATTAGATTCCGAAACACTAGAAGTCGTTGATCAAGCAATTCATGAAATGGATATTACTTTTCCATATGTGCCAGGTTTATTTTCATTCAGAGAAATACCTGCATTAAAAGAAGCTATTCAACAATTAACAACAAAACCTTCGTTGATTATTTGTGATGGACATGGCATTGCGCATCCTAAAAATGTTGGAATGGCAACGCACCTTGGTATCGAATTAGATATTCCTACTATTGGCTGTGGCAAAACTAAATTAGTAGGAGATTACGATCGCTCCACGTTAGATGAAAATCGAGGTGCAATTCAAGAATTGGTTTGGAATGATGAAGTTGTAGGTGTAGCTCTCCGAACACAAGAAAAGATTAAACCTGTCTTTGTCTCTATCGGACACCGTATTAGTCTTCCAACAGCTATGCACTGGGTTTTAAAAATGTGTCCTGCTTACCGTTTACCTGAAACAACAAGACAAGCTGATCAATTGGTCAATAAGATGATGAAAAACTAATTTAATAGGAATTACACAAAATCCATTTTGGTTTCAATAAATCAAGGTAACATCACCAGAAAAAAAGGAACTACTTTGATCTTTGAAATGTACAATAGCGGAGTAAATATAAACTCCTTCAGGCATTCGTTTCCCTTTGAATTTTCCATTCCAACCATATTGGCTATCATTAGGTAAAAAGTTAGTCGCTTCAAAAAGTTGATTGCCCCAGCGATCAAAGATAATTAACTGCTCAATATTAATAACATCTCCACCATCCTGCATCATAAAAAGATCATTGATCTTATCGCCATTAGGTGAAAAAATGTTTGGGATAAAAATTTCTTGGCAATCTTCATAAGCTACTTCGATTTGATCAAAAGCCAAACCACAAGGATTCGATACTTGAATGGTATAGAAACCTGATTCATTAATCGTAAAAATAGAATCGGTACTACCATCTTGCCACAAATAATCAGCATAAGGAAATTGAACATCAAAAAATAAACTAGCATCTAAACAAAGTGTTGTATCATTCCCAATATCTACTTGAGGTAATGGGATGAATTCAACATCAATTTGGTCAGTAGCTAAACAACTATCTTTGGTAATGGTTACTGCATAATAACCACTATTTGTGATGTCGATAGAAGGCATATGCTCTCCAGAAGACCATTGATAATCTACATCAGGAGTGGTAATATCTAATGTCAAGAGTTGACCTCCACATAGTGTAGTGTCATTTCCCAACTCAAAAGAAACAGGATCATCAACGACTTCTACTAAAATATCATCGTAAAATACCTGATCACAATTATCCGTAATTTTTACTGTATATAAAGTAGTCACTTCTGGAGTAGCGATTGGATTTGCAATGGTAGAATCATTGAGTGTATTTCCTGGTGACCACTCATAAGTAAATCCTTTTTTAGCATTTAGCTGATAGCTCCCTCCTATACATAATGGTATATCTTCCAAAGCATCTAGAAAAGTAGTGAATTGAAAACAAACTACATGACGATTATTTAGCCCTCCTGTAGCAGAAGTTAAACCCCAATAGACATTTGGATCACCTCCAAAAATATCGTTTATAATATCGCCCGTATAAGAAAGTCGTTCCTCACAATCGAAATATACGTTCAAAAATTGTGTAGGAGCGTCCCAAGAAACTCGAAGGGTATGATACTCGCAATCTTCAATATTAGGCGAAAAAAGATCGGCTTGTATTGGTCCAGCAAGATTTGTAGAACTCGCATGATCGACACTGCCATTTGTAATAATAGCGATATGGTCATAGACAGGATCGCTGATATGAAAATTTTGATAAGTATCCATCTCAATACCTAATGCAATAGGAATAGAGGTAAAACCAATTCCGCCTCCAGGTCCGCCGAGTGTTGTGCTTATAGGTTGTAAGGCGAATACAATTCCATCAGCCCCATCAACATCTTTGCAACCAAAACTAAGATCCAAAATAACATCAAAAGAATTTTCTAAATTAATCTTCTCTGCCCAAATCGATCCAGCTTTACCATTCACCTCAGGTGTCAGCAAATAGCAACTTTCATCTAGGGGAGTTGCTTCGCCATTTAAAATAAATTGAGCATTAGTATTCGTGATACTAAAGATAAAGAACAAAAACAATGTTGAAATCCAGTTACCTCGCATAGTCTATGATCTAAAGATTAGATGTATACAGAAACCGAAGTGGTTTTTGGATGGCCAAACAACTAAAGCTACAGAAGATCAACCGATAGCTACTAATGAGAACCCTAAAACCGAATACCGATAGGTATATTTCTTTAAAAAATAAAAAAATACTTACCTTGCGACTCTGTAAAATTAACTAAAATGTTGAAATATATCATTAGAAGGCTGGCTTATGGAGTGTTGGTGTTGATAGCAGTAGTTGTGATTATTTCATCTATCATCTTTTTAGCTCCTGTAGACCCTGCACAGCTTACTTTTGGTCAACGTACGGATGTAGAAGCGATTGAGTCAAAGCAAAAGGAATTGGGTTTAGATCAGCCTTTATATATACAGCTAGGGATGTATTTGCAAGATATTTCACCTATCGCAGTTATTGAAGACACCAAAGCTAATCAATTAAAGTACAGTTATTTAAAGCTTATACCTTTAGGCAGTTCTGCGTTAGTTGCAAAAGCTCCATATCTGCGAGAGTCATTCCAATCAGGAAGGAGAGTCACTGAAATTCTAAAAGAAGCAATACCGCTTACCGCAATTTTAGCTTTTACGGCTATTCTTATTGCTACAATTATTGGTATCAGCCTAGGTGTCATTGCATCACTTAAGCAAAATTCTTTTTTCGATAATATTGCTGTAGTCGTTTCTGTAATGGGTTATTCCCTTCCTAGTTATGTAACAGCAATGATATTAGCCTTGGTTTTTGGTTTCTTTTTAAATGCTTATACAGGATTAAATATTCAAGGTTCAATAAGAGAATTAAGTACTGATTTTGATACTTATGGAGAGCCCGTATTTGTATGGAAAAACTTAATCCTTCCTGCCATTGCTCTGGGTATTCGACCTATTGCAATAATCACCCAGCTTACTCGAAGTGCGATGTTAGATGTACTAAACCAAGACTATATTAGAACGGCTAAGGCGAAAGGATTATCCTATTATACGGTCGTTATAAAACATGCTTTACGCAATGCACTCAATCCAGTAGCAACTGCAATTTCTGGTTGGTTTGCAGCATTATTGGCTGGTGCATTTTTTGTCGAGAACGTTTTTAATTTTAAAGGACTTGGAGAAGTAACAGTTACTGCTTTATTGACTTTTGATATTCCCCTTGTATTAGGTTGTGTGTTATTTACTGCTTGTGTTTTTGTTGTCATTAATATTTTGGCAGATGTCTTATATGCAATGCTTGATCCTAGGGTTTCTTATAGTTGATAGAAAGGTACTTCACTTATGGTTAAAAAAATAAAGTATGAATACGCCAATCGCTTTTTTACATCATTCTCAACGATTCATAATTTTACTGGTGTCCTGCTTGCTTATATTTACTTCTTCCTGCAAAAAAGAGGAAGTTATAATTGAAGAAGAAGAAGAAACGAATAACATTGATGTTGGGGAATATAGTCTTTTACCAGAAAGTCTTGAATTGTTACCTTATTTGGGGAAAGAGCGAATAGTGTTTATAGATTCATTAGGCAATACGACTAATTTTCAAATTACAGAATTTGATTTATTTTCGTCTTCTTCAACTTATATAAAGTATGATATTTTTGAACTTGGTGATACTGTTGAGTATGACTATCGTGCAGAAATCAAACGATTTAGTCTAACGAACGATTCGTTGTCTATGACGTTTAATATGTCATTGTCATCTAAGCCTTATTATAATGATCCTGAAAGTCAAGCAGTAGCTGATGTACTAACTATTTTTTGCACTACTTTAAATGATCCATTTTCGGGTTTTAGTGTTTTTTACGACTTAACGAATCAAAGAACTTATCCATCGCCTTTCACCAATATATCTATTGATGAACTAGAACTATTTGGAAGAACGTTTCAGGATGTTATTGTCACTGATTATACAGAACCTAAATCTTTAATCCAATTCAATTATGAATTCGGTATTATTTCCTTTACTGATCACGAGGGAAAAACTTGGCGCTTTGAGGCTTTAAACTAAATTTAGTTTTTAATATTCTGAAAACGAATTGCTATTCGGGTAGCCAAATAATTAGAGGGACTGACTTTACCTGTAAAAAAATAATTGATGAAGAAGATTGCCCACATTCTACTTTTTTTGTTTTGTTCTATTTATTGTTTTGCACAATCAGTAATGACTACTGCTGTAGGTGGTGAGTATGTGTATGAAAACAGTGAACCCTGTTTATCAGTAGCCGAACATAGCGCTATAGCCACTCGTCTGTATGAGAATGCTGCACGACTTAGGGCAGAAGGAGTTTTGCCAGATGTAGATGATCGAAGATTATTGCTAACGACATTTGACTGGCCGCTTCGTCAAAAATCAGCTTTGGGATATAATAGTTATTATGGAATATCTAATTTTGTAGATCAAAATCCTAATACTGGACTTCTGGATTATAATTGTGATGATCGTACTTATGATGGTCATAATGGAATTGACATTAGCACTTGGCCCTTCCCTTGGTATATTTATGATAATGATTTAGTTGAAATAATTGCAGGAGCAGCTGGAGTTATTATTGGTAAAGATGATGGACAGGATGATGACCATTGTTCCTGTAGTGGTACTTGGAATGCTGTTTATATTCAGCATGCAGATGGTTCGATTGCGTGGTATGGACATTTGAAGAACAACTCCTTGACGAATAAAGCTGTAGGAGCGTCAGTAGTAGCTGGCGAATATTTAGGAGTCTTGGCTAGTTCTGGTTGTTCGACTGGACCACATCTACATTTTGAAGTTTATGAATCTACTCCTTATATCGATGCGAATTTAATTGACCCTTTTTCGGGAGCTTGCAATTCTAATAATACTCAATCTTGGTGGGCAGATCAAAAAGCAAACAGAGAGCCAACGATTAATGCAGTATTGACCCATAGTGCTCCACCTTTGCATGGTTGCCCTGGAGTAGACGAAGTACCAAACTTTGATAATTCATTTACGCCTGATGATGAGATTTTTACTGCTTTTTATTTTCATGATCAAATAGCAGGCTCTACTTGTGATTTTCGATTGATAGAACCTGATAATACTGTTTATTCTACTTGGGATATGGTATTTGATGATACGTATTCGTTTTCTTGGTGGTATTGGTCTTGGTATTTACCTACAAATGGTTCTTTTGGAACCTGGAAATTAGAGGCAAGTTATCAGGGGGAAACGGTGACACATTATTTTAACTATAGTTCTGGTTTTTGTGAGCCACCAACTAATCCAATGGCTACTGTAATTAGCGGAAATGTTGTAAAAATAGAGTGGACAAGTGCTATAGATGCAGAACGATATCGAGTTCGTTATCGACCTGTAGGTGGTACTTGGACTGAACGATTAACTGCAGGAATGGAGACTTTTCGTTTTCTAAATGAACTAACAGTAAATACTACTTATGAATGCCAATTGAAAACGAATTGTACAGCAAGTAATTCTGTCTGGTCAAGTTCATTTAGTTTTACAACTACAAATGATGTTTGTAATTTTCCAATTACTACAAGTGTAAGTAATATTTCGGCTACTTCAGCCTCACCATATTGGGGAAGCTACCCTGATGATGAGAAGTATAAGATAAAGTATAAAAACAACAATGGAGGCTCAGCAACCACTGTAACTGTAAATGCAACTCAGTATCAGATTAATAATTTAAGTTCAAATACAAGCTATAATTACAGATTAAAAACGAAGTGTCCTAATGGCTGGACAAATTGGTCAGGTAAAAATTATTTTACAACTACAAATAGCATAAATGAAGAACCCTATTTGACTCGAAAATCAGACGCATCTGGTATTTTACTTTATCCTAATCCAGCTACCAATGTTTTAAATATAGAATCATCAATAGCCTTTTCATCCATTCAAATTTGTGATATACATGGTAGAATAGTAAGTCTTTCAGAAAAATCAAGTAAGGCAATTGATCTTTCTTCTTTATCCAGCGGAGTTTATTGGATTCGATTGCTCTCCGATGACGGTGATATTATCAAGCGCTTTATCAAGCAATAAGAAAAGTATATTATTGACAACAACAAAAAAGGCGATGCACGAGCATCGCCTTTTTTGATATTTGTACAAGTCGCATTATTTTCTTCCTCCCATCATTCCTCCAGCCATATTACCCATTCCTTTACCTTTCGAGATTTTGTGCATCATCTTACGCATCTGGTCAAATTGTTTGATAAAAGCATTAATCTCATGAATAGAATGTCCACAACCTTTTGCGATTCTACGCTTACGGCTCATGTTTAAGACTTCAGGGTTTTCACGTTCATGTTTTGTCATAGAGAAGATAATACATTCTACTTTAGAGAAAGCCTTATCATCAATTTCTAAGTTTTTCGTCATTTTAGCCATACCAGGAATCATGTTGATCAAACTCTTGATATCACCCATTTTCTTAATTTGATTTAGCTGACCGAGAAAATCATTGAAATCAAATTTATTTTTACGAATCTTTTTCTCTAATCGTTTTGCTTCTTTTTCGTCAAACTGCTCTTGAGCACGTTCTACGAAAGAAACAATATCACCCATTCCCAAAATTCGCTGCGCCATACGGTCTGGATAGAAGACATCAATGGTGTCCATCTTTTCGCCCGTACTCACAAATTTTATCGGCTTACCAACGGTATATTTGATCGAAAGGGCAGCACCACCTCGAGTATCACCATCAAGTTTCGTTAAAACAACACCATCAAAGTTAATTCGTTCGTTAAAGGCCTTGGCAGTGTTTACTGCATCTTGACCAGTCATCGAATCTACAATAAAAAGGGTTTCTGAAGGTAGAATCCCGTTTTTAATGTTTTCAATCTCGTTCATCATTTCCTCATCGACAGCAAGACGCCCAGCTGTATCGACAATAACTACATCATATCGATTCTCCTTTGCATGAGCAACGGCATTTTGAGCAATAGAAACAGGATTTTTATTCTCTTCTTCCTTATAGATAGGAACTTTGATCTGCTCAGAAAGTACGGTCAATTGATTAATAGCGGCAGGACGATAGACATCACAAGCAACTAAAAGAGGCTTTTTCTTACGTTTTGTTTTAAGAAAATTAGCAAGTTTAGCCGAGAAAGTTGTTTTACCAGAACCTTGAAGACCAGAAATCAAAATAACGCCTGGATCACCATTGACGTTGATTCCTTCTTTTGCTCCTCCCATAAGTTCAATCAATTCGTCTTGAACGATCTTGATCATCAACTCACCAGGTTTTACTGCATTTAGAACATTTTTGGTTCCAAGTGCCTCTTCTTTTATCTTATCGGTGAATTCTTTAGCAATCTTATAGTTAACGTCAGCAGCTACCAAAGCACGGCGGATTTCCTTAATTGACTGAGCAATATTGATTTCCGTCAACTTTCCATCACCTTTAAGGTTTTTAAAGGCACCTTCTAAACGTTCATTTAAGCTTTCAAACATATCTTAATTAGTTAATTTTCAGAATGGTGCAAATATAGTGATTTTAGTAGAATGATGTTACACAGACTACAAATAACTTCAACAAAAATTATTCTAAATATTAATGTTAAGCAAAGCTTTTAGCTAAAATATCTTTTTCTTCTTTTTACCTGCTAAATATAACAAGTATGGCTTATTCTCTTCATCTAGCTCATGTTCTTTTACAGTAATCTCATTTCGATAAATTTCCTTAAAGATATTTTCGAAGAATGTGACCTTCTTAAGACTCGAAGATTTGTAAATAAAAAAGAAATGATTAAAACCTTCTTTTGAATATTCAAAAGCTATTTTCGGAACAGATTTAATGCCAATTATTCCGAATGAGCATTTTTTGTATTTGTTGAGAAGTTGGCGCAATTTTAATCTCATTTTTTCTTTAGTCTCTGCATCAGGAGACCCCTTGACAATGTAGTCCTTTTTGTCAATTTCCATTTTCCTAAAATTTTCAATATGCGATAGCGATAAATTAAACATGCTTACTCAATACACAGCAAACTAATGAAGCTTCAATTATGGTGAACTCTTCTATGACTAAGACGTCGTAATTTTTATCAACGACCCAAGATGGACGATCTCAAAAGATACATTGTCTTTGTCTGAATAGCCTCGACCAAAAAGAACTAATTTAATTTAGAATGTACTTAGTAACGACTAAAGAATAACTCCATCATTTCACCGATAATCTTTTATCGTAAGCTTGCGTTAAAAAGCCTCGTCGATGCCCTGCATCGTCTACGTTTTTTGCCTTGGCTTTCGACAAAATCTCTATCTCCAAATGGCAGACTTATTTTTTATTCGTTACTTAGAAGCATTTTTTTATAAACCCTTAAATATGTAATAACTAAATACTGCACCAAGATACAAAAAAGTCTGTAGCCGCAATGCTGTATTGTTGATTTTTTAGATTTTTTTTAAAGGGTAAGGACCATATTCTAAACCTACCAGTATTCGGTCGTTTTGCTACTGTTCAATATTCAGTAGCTTTAAACGATAGGTAATCTGAAAACCATTTTGGTTCCAGTATATACTGAACATGGAAATTCTAATCAACATTCCAACATAGTAAGTCGATGATGAAAAGAATTTACTATTGTATTGGGTATGGAGAGTAAATACTTGAGTTAATTCAATTTGAAGATGCTTAAAAGTAATTTGTTCATTGCTAAATCTATCGTTACTAACAACAGACTTCAAATACGTAACATGTTCTAAACAATTTCATTGTAAAAATACATCGAAAATTGTTTTTCAAGCTTACTTTAAATTATAAATATACGTTTTGTTTGTTAGCTTCCAAAGTCATTTTTTTTTATAGAATAGGGGAGTGAAAAAAAAATATTTTTGTATAGGCATTGATAAAGCTAATTGAACTACTATAACTCTGAATTATACATTTCTGGAATCATTACGATTATATAAATGAGGCGATACCGAACTAGTTCGGTATCGCCTCATAACGATCAAAGAATTAAGTCGATTGCTAACTCAAATATTTACTTCTGACTACTCCCTTAGAATTAGCCCACTTTTTTAATCCATAAATAATAGTTTTATCTTCATTTTTTTGTTTAACTATTTCTTTATGGCGATTCGTTAGTTTATTCAGACTTCTTTGCACTTTATTTTCAGTATCTTTTTTAGATATTTTCCATTTCATAATATCCACTTTTCTCCAAGCCAGTTGTATGAAATCATCATAACCAAGTACTCTGTCATTAACTCTTAAACAATCAAGAACAAATTTATCCCAGTCTGAAAGTAAGCCTGGAGGTTTTTTAGCAGTTGGTGTATGCACCTTTATTTGTACACTAG
>JAHDIP010000304.1 GCA_020630735.1 Saprospiraceae bacterium
TTACTTGCCACACATAAAAAACCTACCAAATTGAGCTTTAATTTATTCCAAACCTTAACCTTACTCGGATCACTTGGTCTTTTCATCTATGGTATGAAAATGATGAGTGAAGGTATACAGAAAGCTGCAGGTTCACAGATGCGTAAAATCTTACGTACAATGACCCGTAACCGTTTTATTGGTGTTTTTAGTGGCTTTTTTATTACTGCACTGTTACAATCATCATCGGCTACAACGGTAATGATTGTAAGTTTTGCCAATGCTGGACTATTGACTTTAGTCGAATCTATATCCGTCATTATGGGAGCCAACATAGGAACGACAGTCACTGCCTGGCTCATCGCAATTTTTGGGTTTAAAGTCAAAATATCTGTCTTTGCACTTCCTTTGATAGCTATCGGTATGCCTTTACTCTTTTTCAGAAAGAGCCTTATAAAGTCTATTGGAGAAGCTATTATTGGGTTTGCCTTATTGTTCCTAGGTTTAGCTTATCTGAAAGATGCAGTTCCTGACTTAAAAGGTAATCCTGAGGCATTAGAATTTCTTTCAAGTTTTACCAATTATGGTGTATTATCTACTATATTTTTTGTCTTAGTTGGTACTGTCGTAACCGTTATCATTCAATCTTCAAGTGCTGCCATGGCACTTACACTTACCCTACTCTATCAAGGGGTAATTCCTTTTGAGGTAGCGGCTGCTATGGTTTTAGGCGAAAATATTGGTACCACTATTACAGCAAATATTGCAGCATTAGTGGGTAATGTTCACGCCAAACGTGCCGCACGAGCCCATTTCATTTTCAACGTCTTTGGAGTCGTCTGGATGATCATACTCTTTAATTTCTTTATTGGCTTTGTACAGCAAATGTGGGAGCCCTTTCAAAATATGCTACAGACATGGATTCCTGATTTGGATAAAGGCGCAGAAGAATTGCAGTTATCTTTATTTCATACTACCTTCAATATTATCAATACAACCTTAATGTTAGCTTTTGTGCCTTTTATCGCAAAAGCTGTAGTATGGTTGACGCCTTCTAAAGGTGAAGATGACGAAAACTTCCGTTTAGAGTATTTAAGTAATCCTGTAAAAACACCTGAACTTTCTATTCTTGAAGTCCAAAAAGAAATTGCAAAATATGGCGAGGTAACTAGTCGTATGTCCAAATTCGCTCAAAAATTATTAATTACGACTAAAGAAAAAAAGCAGGCTAAGTGGATAAACAAAATCGCAAAATATGAAGAAATAACAGATCAAGTAGAAATCGAATTGACAGACTACTTGACCAAGGTTTCTAGAAATGAAGTAACGCCTCGTACCTCTATTCGCATTCGTAGTATCATGAATGTTTGTAATGACTTGGAACGAATAGGTGATATATTCTTCCAAATGTCTAAAACAGCTGAACGCAAGATCGAACAAAAAATTTGGTTTACTCAACACCAAAGAGATCGAATGCAAGAAATGTTTGCGCTCGTAGATGAGGCCTTTGCTATCATGGTAGAAAACCTATCGAACCCACAATACGATGACGTAACCAAAGCGACAGCTATGGATTTAGAAAAACGGATAAATAATCAACGTAACTTGATGCGAATGGAAAATGCAAGTAATATTGAATCCGATGAATACAATATTCATAGCGCAATGATTTACAATAACCTCTTCTCGTCATTAGAAAAAATTGGTGATCATATCATCAATGTAACAGAAGCTATTGTTGGTGAGATTTAAGAAATCTTGAATGAAAAATGAAACGCCTTTAAGCTGATGCAAAAGCTTTATACCTTATGGACGTATAAAAATAGAACGCTGTGCTAACAGAGGTCAGAACACATATAAAGTGTTCTGACCTCTTTCAATTTTAGCTCGCTAAAATGGTCTGATCTCTGAAAGCGAAGCGTTCAATCAATATTAACCAACTGCCCTCTGTTTTTATTGAGTAACTCCTTCGGAATGTTAGAGACAATTTCTTGTTTCAGCAGGTCTATTAATTTTCGTTTCATATAGCCACGATGAATAATTAAGCTTACTTCTCTTACAGGTTGAGGATTACTAAATTCTCTGAGGTACTTTTTTTGTTCTTTATTAAAGTCTAAGGTAGCCAATTCAGGCATAAAGGTATAGCCATGTTGTTTCTCGACAATTCTTCGTAGCGTTTCCAAACTTCCACTTTCAAATTTCAACTGATTAGTGTTCACAGAACCGTTCTCACCACAGATATTTACTGCTTGAGATCGAAAACAATGTCCTTCTTTGAGCAACCACATATCGTTGATGTTTAATTCTGAAATGTCAATGGTTTCTTTTTTGTTGAGTGGATGCGATGTTGAAAAATAGACTTTGAAAATTTCGTAAAATAAAGGTATTTCTATTATTGATCTATTGTTAAGTGGTGTCACCAATATTCCAACATCTATTAAATCATTATTGAGCTTATGAATAATCGTATGCGATAAAGCTTCCTCTATCACTAAGTTAACATCAGGATATTGCTGCATAAATTTAGTGATAAACAAAGGCAGAAGATAAGGACTTAAGGTTGGGATAATTCCTATTCGTAATTCTCCTTTAATTTCGTTTTTTTGGTGTTGAATCAGTTCTTTTATTCTGCTTGTTTCCTGTAATGCAATGCGAGCTTGGTCGATAATTTGGCGTCCAATATCTGTCGTTAACACTGGTTTTTTGCTCCGATCAAAAATGAGAACATTTAATTCTTTCTCTACTTTTTTGATTTGCATACTAAGCGTAGGCTGTGTTACAAAACAACTTTCGGCAGCCCTAGCAAAACTCTTATGTGTATCGACTGCTAATAGGTATTCTAACTGAACAATTGTCATAGCTAAAGTTTATTATTTTCTAAAACTAATAAATTTTAGCTATAATTTCAAATTTATTGTTCTTAATCAGATATAGCTTGTATCTTTTGTAGCCTTTCAGACATTTATTTCTAATCCAAAAAACTGAATAACAAATAAATTATAAATTATTTTTTTATCATATGTATTACATATATATTAGCGTTATTAAGTACTTGATGTAACATAAAGATCATGTTTTGAACGAGAGTATTTTCTGCTTCAACGAGACATTTCATAATAATGTAGACAATCTACAGTTGAGAAAAATAATGACGTTTAAGCTAAAAAGAGACCTTCAACAGTGGTGATTATTTGTATACAATTACTTAACTTCTTTACTAAGTAATGGTTAAAAAATAACTTCCTGATTTCGTTTATGCTCTTTTGTAGCTACTCTTCGTTATTTTTTTCAACGATAGCTAGGCTATCCTCTCAAAAAATGCCTCGATTAGCTACAAAATTTCTATCCCCAAATCGGGAACTTATTATTTATCCATTACTAAACACCAATTATCACCTAATCTAAAAAACACAAATGAAACAAATACTCCTTTTCCCCCTACTCTTTATCTCTTATTTTCTAACAGCCCAAGACCAATACCACACAACGATCGAAAATAAACTTTTAACAGAATATGGTCTCCAAAATGGTCAATGGGTTTTCTTTAATGATGAGGTTCAAAACCTAGATATAGATTACTTATATGGTGCAACAGATATCATTCCTCTTACGACAACTACCGAAGAATTTTCACAGATAACAAATATTTACAACGCCACCGAAGGTAGTTCCGCTTACGATGGTGGCTGGGGAATACCTAATCAACAAACCATCCAACAAGGGGATAATTGCCTATTGGTTATTAACTTAAGAAAGACGAATAGCACAGGCAAGGTAAATATTCTTTGCCAAGCAGCTAATAATAGCACCTTTGAAGAAATATTTACAGTAGCGCTTCAAAATGAATGGACACAATATTTTGTTCCTTTTCAAGCATCTATTAATTATGGCGTTGGAGAATTTATTGCAGGGCTTGCATTAGCTTGGGAAATCCAAGAAATCGAAGTTGCAGGAATGAATGTCTTGAATTTTGGAACAAATTATACACTTGATCAACTACCTAGAGTCTATCATAATGATAGATACGAGGGCTATGAAGTAAATGCACCTTGGCGTGGACCTGCTCAAGATCGAATTGAACAATTCAGAAAAGCTAACTTGTCGGTAAATATAACAGATACTAATAATCAACCTCTTAATAACGCAACTGTTTCGGTTCGTATGCTCAAACCTGAATTTAATTGGGGTATGGAGATTGCTCTAAATCGTATTGCTGGCAATATTGATCAAAATAATACTTATGAAGAAAAATTGTTAAACTTAGATGGAGAAGGTCATCGCTTTGAATGGGTGGTACCAGGCAATTCTTTTAAGTGGCCAGGGTGGGAAGAAAATTGGATGACAAGCAAACCAGAAAAAGTAAATGCTGTCCAATGGTTAAAAGATAACAATCTAAATATACGAATGCATACCTTAGCGTGGCCTGGTTGGGTACCTAGTCCTGTTGATATTGAACAAAACGAAAATAATCCTCAGTACATCAAAAATAGAATAACCAATTGGATCGATGAAATAGTTACCTATCCTGGTCTCGAAAATGCTTTTGATGAATATGATGTACTTAATGAACCTACTACCTGGAGAGATTTTGAAACAGCTTTTGCAAACACACCTGGCTACACAACTGGTCGAGAACTCTATACTGAAATAATGGATCAACTACAAAGCTTAGAACCTAATAAGCCCCAAATAATCAATGATTATGTAACAATTTCGCAACAACAAATAAAAGGAGCCGAATACGATTATTTGAAAAATACGATACAAGAAATTGTTGATGCTGGAGCACCATTAGGTGGTATCGGATTTCAATCACATATTGGTGTTTTTCCAAATTCAATCTACGAAGTAGAAGAAACCTTAACTGACTTTGCGACACAATTTAATGTACCCTTAAAAATAACAGAGTACGATGTCGATGCAAATATGGGGGATGATGTTGCCGCACAATACCTTGAAGATTTTTTAACTATCGTATATAGTATTCCTCAAGTAGAGACCTTTATGTTTTGGGGATTTTGGGATGGTTATCATTATAGAAATAGCGGAAACTTTTTTGACCTTAATTGGAATCAAAAACCTGCTGCACAAGCTGCCTTCGATAAAATATTTGGTGAATGGTGGACAGAAGAAACAATATCAACAAACCAAAACGGTCTTGCCCTTTTCAGACCATTCAAAGGAGAATATGAAATTGTGATTACCTATAATGGCGAAGAAATTATTGATACGATCAATCTTATTGATGATCAAATTATCAACTACCAAATAGGAGCACCTCAATCTTGTGCCGTTCCTGTTTATACTTCTACCAATGTGATTAGTGGAAATGTTGTAAAAATAAATTGGACAGCCGTAGATGGTGCAGATAAGTATAGAGTTAGATATCGCGAAAGTGGTACTTCATCCTGGACCGAAGTATCAAATACTATTAACTATCGTTTTCTTAATCAACTACAATTAAATACGACCTACCAATTCCAATTGAAAGCAAATTGTGTATCAGAAAATTCTGTATGGTCGCCTACTAATACGTTTACAACTGGAACGGATAATTGCAACTATCCCTTAATGACTCCCACTTTAAGTAATATGACATCCGCTAACGCCACGATTAGTTGGTCCACCAACCCTAATGATTTGAAATATAAAATTAAATATAAAATCGTGGGTGGTCCTTGGGTCGAGCAATTTACCAATGTACCAAGTGTCGCACTTTCTGGATTAATTATGGGTAGCACCTATAAATATAAGCTGAAAAGTAAATGCTTAGGTGGCTGGACGAATTGGACTCAAAAATATACGTTCAATACACCTACTACTATTTCGCCTTTAACAGAAGAAAAGAAAGTGATAATAACGGAAGAAACCATAACTCTAAATATTGCTCCGAACCCATTTAGCACAACAACTTATTTAAATCTAACGTTAGAAAAGGCCTCTCCTTTAAGCATAACAATTTTTGATCTTTCAGGAAGAGTAGTTTCGAATCTTTTACAAGATACCTTTTTAGAAACTGGCGAACATCGCATTGAGTATAGTCCTAAAGATTTACAAAATGGTGTTTATCTATGTGTCATTAAAACTGATACTGCACAAAAAACAGTACAATTGATATACACTTCAAATAATGAATAAAAAGTTGTCTTATAAAATATGAGTCATCCCGAATTTTCGATTAGAAAGTTCGGGATTTCTTTTGTAAAGTATAGAAAATTTCAACAATTTAGGCTAGATGTCAGATCATTTTAGCAAAACTGAAATTGCCAGATGTCAGATTAACTTTGGACGCAAATCTGACATCTGACAGGCTTGCAAAGCAAGCCGTTCTGGCATCTGTGACCAAATATTCAATAAATCTTCGGGATGACTCATGTCTTTTCTAATACTTAGTACATTGTAAA
>JAHDIP010000040.1:0-30485 GCA_020630735.1 Saprospiraceae bacterium
GTTTTGAAGTGAAGTAGGCTATATTTTTATCCGAATAAACTCCGCATTAGTTACCAGATATTTCTCAGCATGTAACGGTTGTCTCATTGTACAAATGGCTTCCTAAGATATCGTTTTCTGAATTAGTTTCCCTATTCCAAAATGATTTTGTCAATCGATTTAAAATCATTTTTTCGATATATGGTTAAGATGTCTCTTACCATAAAAGAATACTATAGTATAAAATACTCGATTAATTGGCTCGCACTACTTAAGTAGTATCGTTTGAAAACTAAAGATACGATTCAAGATACGGTTCTAGTAATTGCTGTAGTGCATAAATTGCTAACATTTCTGCTTCCGTTTTATTGAATCCTTTGTCCATATAAAAATCTTCTAGACGAACTTGAGATTGATAATAGGTTATTTTAAAGGCAGATAATACTTGCTCATTTAGTACACTTTGTGTAGCCCAGTTTTGCATACCTTGCAATAAATCATCTGTCCAGGCATTTACTCGTTTAGAGTCTTCATCACTTAAAGGTTTGGCTAAATGATAAAGACGAGCCAATACATTTTCGTGATTATTTATGCGTTCTTTACTTGTTGTTTTGGCATTTAAGTCTACGGCAATAGTATAGAGCAATTCCATCTCAGACCAATCGAGAAAGTGTTTGCAAGTTTCTACTTTATAATTATCTGCCGAAAAATTATCGAATGGTTCAAATGCTTTTAATGTTTCGGTTGGATGTTTACTAAACAACCAACAAGGTGCTGCAAGTTCTTTGTCGGAGGCCGTTTGAATATAGCTAAGGTGTAAAATCAATTGATCTAGGTTGTCGTAAGCATACGTTGCACGATAGTCAAAAGGTGGTTGGTTTTTCAGTTGTTTTCCTTGAAAAGTTTCCTTAATAGCTGTATTCATCAATTCATTTACTCGTGTTTCCTTTCTACCTTCAAGAAAAAGAGCATAAGCTTGATAGGCTTTTGCGAGTGGATGCGTAGACTGAGCTAAACCATTTAGAGCCAATGAAGGACGGTTGCCCAATTCATCAATATAAAACTGTAAAGAACCTGCTTCAGAAGCAGTCTTTTCTGTATAATAATAGGACGTTAAGAATTGATATTTCTGCAACTGTTTATGCTCTAGCATGACTTGTTCAAAAGCTCCTTTTGTGCCATTGCCATAAAGACCGTCTATGCTTCCTGTATATGCTTTCTCTGTTTTCAGGCTACGTTGAAGCGCCATTACTGAACGTCGTTTTACATTCGAACGAATCGTCGGTACTTCTGTAGCAGGAAGTCCTTTTTTGTTAAATCGAATAATAGTATAGTCATCAGGAATCGGCACTGCGTCGGGAATTGCACCACGTGATTCAAATTCTTCAGGAAGTTCATCTGGTATTATTTCCTCCTTTATCGCTATTACTTTTTCCTTGTAGCTAGTCAAATTTTCTGCTTCGAAAGTACTTACCTTATGTACTTCTACACTATTTACCTTTTTTATAAAAGCATCCTTAAAACCTAATGCTTTAATTCTACCAATATTAGATTGAGCAATAGTGTTATTTGCAAACAAGCCAGTAACTATTTTGACTTTATTACCATACACAATAGTATACAGTTTTCCTGCATCAGCAAATCGATTCCATTCGATTGGTTCTTCTATTGTTTTTACCGCTAATTGAATAACCGTAACATCTTTACCGTTTTTAAAACTTCTTTTGGAAACGAAAGCATCGGGATAGCCTTTACGCTTGACGGCATCTAGTGTTTTGGTAGCATTTACTTCATCCGAAAATCCTCCAATATATATTTGTTGAAGTTGATCACTCATTTGTTCAGCATAGATATGACCAAGCGGGCGGATAGTTTTAAAATCATCAATAGATGGGTTTAAAAATGCGCCTAATTGGATGGTGTAAAAATTGGTAGCTTGCTGTGCTTGGAGTTGAAAAACAAGGCAACAAAACAGAAAAGAAAAGATGGCATTTTGTTTCATATGGGTGTCAATTTTGGTATACAACGTAAAGATAAGTAGCAATAATATGTATTCCTCTAATTAGTTTACTATATTTTAAAGGATAATTGGAATTTTACTATTCTATTATAAGGTACTTAGCCAATAATCGAACCATAGCTGCATCTTTAAGAGGAAAGCCTTAGCTGATCTTTACAATTGGCCTACATTTGTTTAATAATTGTCAAAGACTAATCTTTTAATAAAAAATTGAGTAGAAAATAGTATAAATGAAAAATTGATACGATAAATTTTATTTATCTTCGTATGCTTAATTCATTCAAGCTGACGAATCATGAACATCGATAAAAAAGCAACCTATTCTCTAATAGATAAAGACGAAAACCTAATAGGAGAAGTATCTGCACTCAAGCAGGTCGAAAACTGGTATGTTGGAAAAATTACCAATCTTAATTTTCCTGATCCTCTAAATGAAATATTTCAAGAAATAGATGTTCTTCTGAAAAAGAAGGAATTTTCTGCTGTGCGAGAAGCTGAAACGAAAATCGAAGAATATGGCTTTAAAATAAAAGAACTAGATCAAGAGTTGATAGAGTTTCAACTGGGAAAGAAAAAAAAGAAGGTGTATTTCAAAATTCTAAGTGAATAGAAGCAAATGATTTATATAAAATGCTTTAGCATAATGATTTCCTTTTCCGAAAGAAAACGGAAACGACCTCTAGGAATATCTTTTTTCGTTAGACCAGCGTAATAAACCCGATCCAGTCGTTTGACAGTATAGCCGAGATGTTCGAAAATACGGCGTACTATTCTATTACGTCCAATATGTATTTCGATACCCACTTCATTTTTAGAAGCACCTTTTACATGGCTGACACTATCGACAGGGGCATTCCCATCATCCAAGTCTAAGCCATTTGCAATCATTTTTATATGATCGTCAGACACATTCTTGTCCAAGACCACATGATATACTTTTTTGATTTCATAACGTGGATGAGAAAGCTTCATAGCCAAGTCACCATCATTCGTTAGTAAGAGTAAACCTGTTGTAGCACGGTCTAAACGACCAACAGGGAAGATGCGTTCTTTTACAGCATCACGGACAATATCTAAAACAGTTTTGCGACCGTGTTCGTCGCTAGAAGTAGTAACTGTATCTTTAGGTTTGTTGAGGAGTAAGTAAACTTTTCGTTCTTCGATAGTAGCCTTTTTACCTTTAAAGAGAACTTCATCTCCTTTCATTACTTTATGACCAATTTCAAGAATTATTTGACCATTTATTTTTACATGTCCTTCTTTGATGAGTTCGGCACACTTTCGACGAGAGGCAATACCGCAATGGGCAAGGTACTTGTTGAGTCGAGTACCTCCTTCATTACTGTCACTACTTTCAGGCGTTTTAGCTTCCTCTTTTTTTTCAAGCGGTTTATTAAAATCCTGATTCGATTTTGCTTTTTTCTTAAAAGGTTTTTTTCCTTTCATTACTTTAGGATACTAGAACGGAATATCGTCATCATTCATTCTTGAAGAACGAGTAATGATATTAGGGAATGATGGATTATCTGGTAAATCATTGAAGTTAGGGTCGCCTAAATCTGAGAATTTAGCAAACTGTGGTGTAAACCGAAGCCTTACAGAATCAAGTGCACCATTACGATGCTTTGCTACGATTATTTCGCCGACATCTTTTAGCGATTGTCCTTCTTCATCTTCAAGTATTTGGTAATATTCTGGTCGGTAGATAAAGGATACAATATCTGCATCTTGCTCGATCGCACCAGATTCTCTCAAGTCACTCAACTGTGGTCGTTTTGTACCACCACGGGTTTCTACTGCACGACTAAGCTGAGATAGAGCAATAACAGGAACATTTAATTCTTTGGCTAGTCCTTTTAAGGATCGAGAAATCATACTAATTTCTTGTTCACGATTACCACTTTTATTATCTGAACCACCAGTCATGAGTTGAAGGTAATCAATGATAACCATTTGTATATCATGCTGCATTTTAAGACGACGACATTTTGCCCGAAGTTCAAAAACATTAATACCAGGAGTATCGTCAATAAAAATAGGTACCTCACTCATTTTTTCGATAGAGCTATGGAGTTGTTGCCATTCGTATTCTTCTAATTGTCCAGTACGCAATTTGCTACCAGGAATTTCAGCTTCCATGGAGATCAAACGCTGTACGAGTTGAACATTTGACATCTCCAACGAGAAGAAAGCAACAGGTTTTGCAAAGTCCATAGCAGCATTACGAGCCAAGGCAAGCGTAAAAGCTGTTTTACCCATACCAGGACGAGCAGCAATGATGATAAGGTCAGAAGGTTGCCAGCCAGAGGTAAGCCGATCTAAATCGGTAAAACCCGTAGGCACTCCTGTAAGACCTTCTTTCTTTTGCGAGAGTTCTTCTAATTTTTTAAGAGTCTTACTAGCCAGTGTCCCCATACTTTCGACACCACGACTTAAGTTTTGTTGCGTAATAGCAAACAGACCTTGCTCTGCATCATCAAGTAGTTGGAAGACATCTGTCGTATCTTCGAAAGCATCTTGTATGATTTTGGTTGATACTGTAATTAATTCTCGCTGAATATGTTTTTGAGCGATGATACGAGCATAATATTCTACATTGGCAGCAGAAGATATCCTATTTGTTAGTTCTACTAAATAAAACGGACCGCCGATCTTATCCAAGTCACCAGCTTTTTTCAATTCTTCTGTGACGGTGAGTAAGTCAATGGGTTGTGTTTTTTCAAATAACTTAAGCATTGCCTTATAGATCAATTGATGACCATCAGCGTAAAAACTTTCTGCACGTATAATATCAATAACAATAGGGAGAGCATCTTTGTCAAGCATTAGTGCACCTAGTACAGCCTCTTCTAATGAAAGCGCTTGTGGTTGAACTTTGCCATAAGAATAACTTGACAAATCATTTCCCTTCTTGTTTTTGCCACGAAAACTGGCAATCTGTTTGATTGAATTAGTGGAGTCTGGCATTTATTTTTTTATTTCTTCGTTACCAATCAAAAGCCTCCTTAAGCATAGACTTTAAGTCAAGCCTATTCTGACATGTTTTCTCTTTGTTTATTAAAAAATGGACAGTAATTTAAGAACCATATTTTAATAAATAGTATGTAGTCTGTTCTGAAAGCTCACAAAGCTAATAGTATTTATCGAAATGTCGAAATGAGTATTTTTTTATACTTATCAACAAATGTTGAGAACTATGCAATGCTTTGTGGAAAACTTGTTGGTACTTTATGAAACATTCGTTTTTTTAAGCAACAAAACAAGTCAATACATATAGTTAAATTTGTTATTTGTTTGGCGGTTTCGTATGTTTTATAGTTATTACTAATTAAATGAAGTAAAAATAATACAGATTATTTATTTACGTATATGTATGGGGTATAAAAAAACTCACTTAAATCATTAATTCGAGCAACTAATCTACGAGTGAAAAAGTGTTGATATGTTGATAGATATTTATTTTTTTAATATGTTTTGTCGTTTTTGCTGATTATATACCCCGTTTAATTAACTGCAAAAGCTAGTAGAACTAATGTACGCAAAAAAATGCCAACAGGCAAGATAATTAACAAATAATTGTTATTAAAATCTATATATAAGTTAATATCTTTATGTCTAGATACGATGAGAAGACTTAATTTAATTCGCTAAGGCGTTTTTGTACTTCTTTTATTTTTTCCGTTTGAAGTTCGATTTGAGTGCGTGAATCTTCTTGGGCTTTTACATTTTCTTCAATATTGGCTTCAGCTTTGGCGATGCGTTCTTTAGCCGTTTCTATTTCACGATGATAACGATCATTATCTCGTTCTAACTTTTTAAGTTCTGCCTCCATTTTTTTCATACGTTTTTCCTCTGCTTCTAATTCGAGTTCAGTAGATTCTTTTGCCACTAGCAATGCAAAGCGCATCAAAAACTTCTCAGCTTCTGTATATTGAGCAGGGTGTGTAGTAGATGAAACAAAAGCTCCACCCAAGTCTGTCCACATAGTAAGATAAACATCATTACCATTTTCAGAAATTCTAGCAAAAACATCAACTGTGTTTGCTGCTCCAATCGAAACGATTTCGGCATCATCCGTCATCCATTCGTCTGCTTTTTTATCTCTTTTAGTTTTATTTTTTCCTTCAAAATCTTTGATATATTTTTTCCATACTTTTTCAACAAATTTTTCGGAAACATCGGGAATTTCGAGTGTTAAGGCATTTTTAACACCTTGACTCATTGATTTTTCAGATTCGGTAATCTGGGCGCTTAGTGCCATTGAAGAGATACAAAAAAGAAGAAGTAACAGTTGCTTTTTCATGATAGGTACGTTTGATAAAGGAAAAAAATGTTTATACCTCAATATAACAAACATATAATTTTTTCGCATAATTTTTGCTAATTTTAATACTTAGGGCTAGATTATTCTGCTTAGTTACTCAAAAGATTGCTAGTGTGCTTGTAAAATAAGGGATTTTGAGTTGGTAAAGCAAATGAAGCAAAGAAAATATGATATACTGACACCGAAATGGTTTTCGGATAGTGAAACGTTAAAAGCTATTGAATATCAACGATAACTACTAACGATGGGCCTCTTCCGAATGCCAGTCAAGTATAAATAGATCAAAAGACTTTTTAAAAACTAGTGAGTTGATTTCATAAAAGAGTCTTTCATAAAATATTTATAAATGAAACGTTTTAAACTCCTTTTTGTGTTTTTTGGGATACTCTTATTTACCACTGGAATATTTGCCCAAAAAAAAGTGCTTAAAAAGGCTAATGAACTTTTTAAAACTAAAAATTACTCTGAGGCCATTCCTTTGTACGAATCGGCAATAGCTGAACGCACAAGTATTAGTTCTATGTCAAAACTAGCTTATTGTTTTCGAATGACTAATAAAATGGATCGAGCAGAAGAATTGTATGCTGCGATTGTACTCAACCCTAAAGCTAAATCAGAGACTTATTTTTATTATGGGGAAGCATTGATGAGTAACGAAAAATATGGAGAGGCAAAAAGTTGGTTTGAAAAATATACGGCACTAGAACCTGATGATGAACGTGGTAAATTGATGAGTAATGCTTGTGATCAAGTTCCTTTTATCCAACCTCTTTTTGAGTTTGTTGTCGTAGAAGAATATCCATTTAACTCTGAAATGGATGATTCATCTCCTATTTTTTTTGAAGACGGAATTGTTTTTTCTTCTGATCGAAAACAAGGAGTGAAAGTACTTAAGCAAAAAACAGGATGGACCGGTAGAGACTTTTTAAAGTTGTACCATAGCCGCTTAGATGAAACAGGTAATTTCAAAGCACCCCAGTCGTTTTCGGCAAAGCTTAATGAGTTGAATAAAAATACGAGTAATTTTTCGTGTACAGAAGATAAGACAAAAGGGTTCATTACTAGAAACGGAATTTTAGCAAGTAGGAAAAATACGTATAATATGCAGCTATATGAAGCCGAATCTATTAATGGATCAAAGTGGAAAAATGTACAGTTACTTCCCTTTTGCAATATAGAGTATAACTATATGCACCCTTCCATTAGTCCTAATGGTGAGGAATTGTTTTTTATTTCAAATAAACCAAAGGGACAAGGAGGGACCGATATTTATAGTTCTAAAAAAACAGATAAAGGTTGGTCTAAACCTCAAAACCTAGGTCCCTTGGTAAACTCTATAGCTAACGAGGGATTTCCGTTTATACATACAGACGGGAAGCTTTATTTTTGTTCAAAGGGACATGTAGGTTATGGTGGCTTTGATATTTTTTATACTGAACGAGATAAGAATGGGGTATGGCAACAACCAATAAATGTTGGAAAACCTATTAATAGCTCATACGATGATATTTCTTTTTTTCTAAAGAGAGATGGATTGAATGGGTTGTTTTCTTCGTCAAGAAATGGAGGTGACGATGATATTTATTTATTCAATGTATCGGACAGACCTATAGCTGTTAATCCAGTTTCTGTAAAAAAAGAAACGACACCAAGTATTCCAATGGTTGATCCAGCATATGAAGAAAAAAACGTAGAAACTTCAATGGATGTTAACGTAAAAAAGGAAGTTGAGGAAAGTATAGAAATCAAAGAAAAAGTAATTGTAGAAGTTGCTACTGAGAAGGAAAAAGAAAAAAACAAAGACTCAATTCTTCCTAAAAAGGAAGCTGAAGTAGGGACGCTCATTATTCCAGAAGAAACGGGCTTGGTAGTCGAAGATACAGAAGATGATACGACATTGATCGTTTCGGATGAAACACTATTAGTTAAAGAATCAAAAGAAAATATAGAAGAGACTTCTATTATATCAGCTTCTACAGAAAATGATATTTTAGTTAATTCTACAGAAAAGAATACAACTATCTTACAAGAATATGATGTATTTAAAGTTGGAGTAGGAAATCAATCGCTAGCTCAGAACGACCGTTATTTACTTTCTGGGGTGAACTTTATGTATAATAAGGCGGAGTTGTTGCCAAATTCGAAACCTCAATTAGATGAGTTGGCTGATTTATTAAAGACGAGCTCTTCAATAGCATTGGAGATAGGATATCATACTTCAAGTAAAGGCGATGATGCAGAAAACTTACAGTTATCACAAGAACGGGCCGAAGCCATTCATAGTTATTTAGTAGGAAAAGGAATTGCACAGGAACGTTTAGAAGCAAAAGGTTTTGGTGAGACAATGCTTTTGAATGATTGTATAAATGGAATCTCTTGTTCTATGGCAGAGCATTCTGAAAATATACGAATAGAATTGAAAGTTACTAAGAGATAAAACTAAAAACCTCAAACGCATTATTTGCTGTTTGAGGTTTTTAGTTTTATTAAGCCTTAATCCGTTTTATTTTTGCACCTAATGCATTGAGGCGTTTGTCTATTTCTTGATAGCCACGATCTATTTGATGAATATGTTTTATCGTGCTTTTTCCTTTTGCCGAAAGAGCAGCAATGAGGAGAGCAACTCCTGCTCGAATATCAGGCGAAGTCATTTCGATTCCACGCAATTGGTGTTTTCTATTAAGACCAATTACAGTCGCACGGTGCGGGTCACAAAGAATAATTTGGGCACCCATGTCAATTAACTTATCGACGAAAAACAATCGACTTTCAAACATTTTTTGATGAATTAAGACACTACCTTTTGCTTGAGTTGCCATGACAAGTACGATACTCATAAGATCAGGTGTAAATCCTGGCCAAGGTGAATCATAAACCGTCATGATAGAGCCATCTATAAAGCTTTGTATCTCATACGTTTTTTGTTTTGGAATAAAAATATCATCTCCTTTTACTTTCATCTTCACGCCCATTCGTCTAAATACGGGTAGAATATTTCCAAGTTCTTTTACCTGACAATCTTTAATAGTGATTTCTGATTGTGTCATAGCAGCCAAACCTATGAAACTTCCGATTTCAATCATATCAGGCAAAATACGGTGTTTAGCTCCACCTAATTTTTCGACTCCTTCTATAGTCAACAAATTAGAGCTGATACCAGATATTTTGGCACCCATTTTATTCAGTAATTTACAGAGTTGCTGTAAGTAAGGTTCACAAGCTGCATTATAGATTTGTGTTACTCCTTTTGCAAGAACAGCAGCCATGACGACATTAGCTGTTCCTGTTACTGAAATTTCATCCATCAAAATAGATGTACCTTTTAAGCGTTTAGCCTCTACAGTGTACACTTTTTTAGTATCATCAAAAATAAACTTTGCTCCGAGTTTTTGAAAACCTAAAAAGTGTGTGTCTAATCGGCGACGCCCAATTTTATCTCCACCTGGTTTAGGCAAAAAAGCTTTTCCAAAACGAGTAAGTAAAGGACCAATTAACATGACTGATCCTCTTATTCGCTTAGCGTTTTGTTGAAACTCTTTTGAATTAAAATACTTAAGTTTTATCTTTTTTGCTTCAAACGAATAAGTATCTGACTTAAGTTTTTTTACCTCAACTCCTAGGCCTTTAACGAGTTCAATTAGTAAGTTAACATCTCGTATATTAGGCACATTTGAGATGGTTACTTTTTCGTCAGTAAGTAAAGTGGCACATATAATTTGCAAGGCTTCGTTCTTCGCTCCTTGGGGAGTGATTTCTCCTTTGAGGGCTACTCCTCCAATTACTTCAAAAACATCCGATTCCATAATACTTGATTGTCTCAGTTAAAAGATGGGCTAAATTAATAAAAAAGGGAGAATGATTTATGCATTCTCCCTTTTTGAGCTTAATATATAATAATATTATCTTGAGTTTCGACGGCGATTGTTATTATTGTTACGACCACCTCTACTTCTCGATTGGTGACTATTATTGTTATTATTAGAAGAATTAGAAGGCTTTTTTCGACGGCGATTTGCATTAGACAAACCATCGAGAGAGGCACCTTCAGCAAGTGCTAACTTACCTTCAGATAATTTTTCCAAATCATTTTTAATAATTTCATCGCTGATATAATGATCCTTATTCCAAGTGCGATATGCCAACTTCATGTAAGAACCAATAACAGAAACAAAACCATCTCTCATTGGACCTTCTTCCATTTCTATCGCTTTTTTTACGAGTACCTGTACATTATTTCCATAATGACGGTAGCGAGCTTTGGATTGTGGATAAGCAACCTTCTCGGGTTTTTTGAACTCATCATCAGGGGAAGGTTCAATACCACCAGGCGGATCTAAGTCTATATCATATTTTGCAATGCGATAAACATGTTGCCACATACGAACTTTATGATCTTCTATATTTCTATTTTGCGGATTCATTTGCATCATCAAATTGATAACACGTTCTATGAATGCTTGTCGATGTTGTTTTTCATCAATGCTTTTAGCATGTTCAATTAACATTTGAACGTTTCGACCATACTCAGGAATAATTAAGTGTTCCTTTTCCGAATTGTATTGCATATTATGATCGCTCATAAAAATATAGAGATTTAGAGTAGCGTAGATTATTCTACGGTTACAGATTTAGCCAAGTTTCTAGGTTGGTCGACGTTACATCCACGTAACAAGGCAATATGATAAGATAATAGTTGTAATGGAATTACCGAAAGTAGAGGTGTTAGTGGTTCCTCTGTATCTGGAATTTCAATAGTGTAGTCAGCAATTTTGCTAATTTCAAGATCGCCTTCGGTTACTACGGCAATTACCATACCTCGGCGTGCTTTTACTTCTTGTATATTACTAACGATTTTTTCATATGCACTCTTATTTGTTGCGATAACAATTACAGGCATATTTTCGTCGATTAAGGCGATAGGACCATGCTTCATTTCAGCAGCAGGATAACCTTCGGCGTGAATATACGAAATTTCTTTAAGTTTTAATGCACCTTCTAGTGCAATAGGAAAATTATAGCCTCTACCTAAGTACAACGCATTGTTTGCGTCTTTTATTTCTCCAGCAATATATTGTACTTGAGTTTCGATATTAGAAAGTAATCGTTCTACCTTACTAGGGATTCGATCAAGCTCTGTTATTAGTTGTTGATAGAAGCTTTTTGTAATAGTCCCTTTTTTATAACCAAGAGTAATAGCCATTAACGTTAATAAGGTAAGTTGACCAGTAAAGGCTTTAGTAGAAGCAACACCAATTTCAGGTCCAGCGTGAATATAAGAACCAGAATCTGTTACTCTTGCAATCGAAGAACCAACTACATTGACAATACCATAAGTCATAGCTCCTTTTTCTTTAGCTAGTTTTAAGGCTGCTAAAGTATCAGCTGTTTCACCCGACTGAGAAAGTGCGATTACTACATCTCTTTCTGAAATGATAGGGTTACGGTATCTTAGCTCCGAAGCATATTCAACTTCTACAGAAATACGTGCTAATTCTTCGAAAAGATATTCAGCGATCATACCTGCATGCCAAGAAGTACCACAAGCAGCAAAGATAAAGCGATCGGCTTTGAGCATTTTATTAATGTGTTCTTCAACACCACCTAATCTAACCCAACCTTCTGAAGCACTTAGTCTACCACGCATGCAATCAGCAATTGTTTTAGGCTGTTCATATATTTCTTTTAGCATGAAGTGGTCATATCCTCCTTTTTCTAAAGCCTCTATTTCTAGTGCTAATTCTTGAATGAAAGGATTTTGAACTTCATTACCAATATTTTTGATTTGTAAATCACCATCAATAGTTACTACGGCAATTTCTTCGTCGTTTAGGTAAACAACCTTTTTGGTATGCTCTACAATAGGAGTAGCGTCAGAAGCTAAGAAGAAATCATTATCACCGATTCCGATAACAAGTGGACTTGCTTTACGAGCAGCTACTAGTTTTGTAGGATCATTCTTATCAATAACAACTATTGCATAAGCACCAACAACTTCAGTAAGTGCCATACGAACAGCCTCTTCAAGTGCTAAATTATCCCTATTCTGCAATTCTTCGATAAGATGAACTAATACTTCTGTATCTGTTTCAGATGTAAAAGTGTGCCCAAGGTTTTCGAGTGCTTCTTTAAGTGGAGAGTAGTTCTCTATGATACCATTATGGATAAGGGCAAGTCGACCATCACCAGAGATATGAGGATGTGCATTGGTATTATCAGGTTTACCGTGGGTTGCCCAACGAGTATGACCGATACCAATATTCCCTTTCGTGTTTTTACCACGAGCATATTCAATCAATTCATTTACTTTGCCTTTACGCTTATAAACATTAAGGTCTCCATTAAAAAGTGCAACCCCAGCACTATCATAGCCTCTATACTCTAAACGTTTAAGACCGTTAATCAATATGGGGTAGGCTTGTTTTTCACCGATGTAAGCTACAATTCCACACATAAGATTTTTCTTTTTGTTATTTACAAATTATTTGTTTGTGAACGCTAGATTGATCTTCGGGGCAAACATTGGATGCGCTGACCCATAAAATACTACCCTAGAAGCACGTTCATTTTTGAATAAGGGGGCTATGAAAAAAGTTTTACTTGATATTCCGTCGACCATATCTTGAAAATGAGCAGATATGTTCATTGTATATTTTGTAAGCATCACGTCGCTATCTTCGATGGGGTCGCCACCAAAATCTAACGTAAGTTCTGCTATCGAAGTAGAAGATCTAGCAACATCTTCAATTAAAACTAAATCGCCATTACTATTTATTTCTTGTATCACTAATTGCTGTATAGGATCGAAATATTCTTCATCTTCAGCAAGTGTGGCAACATAAAAGGTAATGTCAGCTTTATTAATGACAATGTCTCCCAATTTATCTACATATGGTACATCTACTTTTATATTTGGCCCTGCCATAGATTGCAAAAACAGGTATTCTTCACCTTGTTCAGGATCATCTATGTATGATTGTACTATAGAACCATCAAAATTGTTGTGATCATAGTTAGCTATTTTTACAGAAGAAGCTAATAAATTTAGATCGTAGCGCAAATTTAGCGTTTGTAACTCTGTTGGTTCTCCAATTGCAGAGACTGTGTCTGTTTTAGTAAAATAAATACTAACTCTCGAAAGCTGAGATGCTAAGTTAAAACTTATTAGCTGTTCAGCACTTTTTGTTGGTTTTAAGTATAATCCAGGAAAATTAGATAGCAAAGTAGTATCACTATCAAAAATATTGTTCTGAACTACTTGATCAAAAAGGTTTTGTCCAAAATTATCATCTAGACGTACTCTTAAATGAGGGTCAAGAAAGATAGTATCGGCATCGGCATCTCCATCTAGAAACGGAAAAATAAACTCCCAGCGACTATCTGGTTTTGGAATAAAGTTCTCTATAGAGCCCAATGGAGTATTTTGTGTAGCAAAAGTTTGGTCAGAGTAATAAAGTTGATCATTTGCCAAAACTTCTTCCATTTTTAATACATCCATACTGTGCCTTATACTTCCATCATCTACAGGATTTCCACCGTTTAGTATATCCGTAAATATGTTTTTCCCATTATTTCCGTAAAAAGCTCTATCATCATAAGCTAATCCTAGTACAATGGAATCAAAACGGCTTTCGTGTGTACGAGTACTAACAAAATCGGGATTAACACTCGATAAAAGAAACTGTAAATAGATACTTGCATCTGTTTTTCCAAAAATAGGATCATCTATTGAACCCCATAGGTAATTGGAAGATTGACTATTTATATCAAAAGTAATTACAGAATCCTCTTCTACAGTAGTTGTTATTAGACTCAAAGTATCTAAAAAACCTATTGAAGCTTTATCTTGTTCTAAAAGATCTGATCCAATAATTGTAGGTTCATTGCATGCAGGCATTAATATCCCACAAATAATCAGCACAGCTAGTGCTGTTACTAAAGTTCTCATTTGAAATAATTGTTGATTCATTCTAAAGGAACGAAAAAAATCAGGAAAGAGTTGGTATTTACATGCAAATTAAGGGAAATAAATAAGCACCAACTAAATTAGGTAATTGTGTGAAAAAAAACATCAAAAGATAGCGCTTTAACAGGTTAAAACGCTATCTTTTGATTATTTATTCCTGTACTTCTTGTTCGAGCAAAGAATGATAGAATTCAAGATATGCAGACAAATATTCTTCTTCGCCTTTAAAATCAAGGACGGGTTTATCCAGTTTTTCTAGTTCAGTTATAACGTTTGCCTCTAGTTCTTCGCTGCCTTTGATCAAAGCATCTGAGAAAGAACTTGCACCAGCGTGTAAATCAATGTCATCACCAGATTGATAAGCAATTAGGTCTTCCGCTTCAAGATTATTGATAGAAGCCTTGTTTATAAAGGTTTCCGAGAATTTTTGGTTAATAGGATTGCCATAAATAGAGTAGATCACTTTCGAATTTTGGAAAAGTGGCTCTGTTTTGTAGGCTGTTTTTAGGTATAAAGGTACCAAACTAGTCATCCATCCATGACAATGCACGATATCTGGCGACCAACCAAACTTTTTAACTGTTTCTACTACACCTTTACAGAAAAAGATCATACGATCTGAATTATCATTAAAAGGATTACCCTCATCGTCTTCAAATACTGACTTACGCTTAAAGAAATCTTCATTATCTAAAAAGTAGACCTGCATTCTAGCTCCAGGTAAAGAAGCAACTTTGATAATTAACGGAAAATCGTCATCATCAACAATAATATTCATACCAGATAGGCGAACAACCTCGTGAAGACGGTGTCTGCGTTCGTTTATTGTGCCAAAACGAGGCATCAGTACACGAATTTCCATACCTTTTTCTTGAATATATTGTGGAAGTTTGCGGGCTATTTTAGAAATTTCAGAGAGGGCCGTATATGGCTCCATTTCTTGAGTAACAATCAATACTTTCTTCTTATCCATAAACGCTATTATGAGATTTAATAAAAATACCATGTAAGCAAACCTTACATAATACAAGTCTGCAAAAATAGTAAAATTTAATGAATTTTTAGGTATAACTTAAGCACTTTCGAGTTAATGGCTTGTTAAAAAAAACAAGTATATTTGCCCCGCTTTAGTATTTTTTAAATGCTTTTTCATCTAATAATGAGGGATAGTATGCTTATATTTAAACGAGTAAAGGATTTACAAGAGTATGTAAGTACTCAAAAAAGTACAGGAAAAACGGTGGGATTTGCTCCAACCATGGGGGCTTTACATAAAGGCCATCTTTCACTTATTGAGGAAGCAAAGAATCGTAACGATATTTCGGTCTGTAGTATTTTTGTCAATCCTACCCAATTTAATGAAGAAGGGGATTTAAAGAAATATCCTCGCACACCAGAAAAGGATATCGAAATGTTAACGACAGCAGGTAATGATGTTTTATTTATGCCCACTGTTACAGAGGTTTATCCGCCCAATATTCAAATTAAAAACGATTTTGAGTTTGGTCAACTTGATAAAGTGATGGAGGGAGCTTTTCGTCCTGGACATTTTGAAGGCATGGCACAGGTGGTTAATCGATTACTTGAAATTGTCCAACCAACTAGCCTTTATATGGGGCAAAAAGATTTTCAGCAACTTACCATAGTTCGAGATATGCTTCGCCAAACAAATTCTGACGTAGAATTAGTGATGTGTTCTATTATTAGAGAGGAGGATGGTTTAGCTATGAGTTCTCGTAATGTTCGGTTGACATCAGAAAACAGGAAATTAGCAGTTATTATTAACGAAACATTGCGGGAAGCAAAAGAGAAAATGGATACTGCAAGTCCTGCGATGATAAAAGAAGCGGCACTAGAAAAACTAAATAGTGTCCCTAATTTCAAAGCAGAGTATTTTGATATTGTCGATGGTGTAACACTTTCGGCTCTAGATCGTTTTGAGGATACTACTTTTGCTGTTGCATGTGTAGCAGTATGGAGTGGTGATGTTCGATTAATTGATAATATTATCTTAAAAAATTAGTTTTATGTTGATACAACGATTGAAATCAAAAATACATCGAGTAAAGGTAACAGAATCAGCACTTAATTATGTTGGAAGTATCACGATTGACGAAGACCTAATGGATGCTGCGAATATGATAGATGGCGAACGAGTTCAAATTGTCAATAATGATAATGGCGAACGCTTCGAAACTTATGTGATAACTGGAAAACGAAAATCGGGCGTTATTTGTCTGAATGGTGCGGCAGCAAGACGCGTACAAGTAGGCGATACCTTGATTATCATTTCGTATGCATACATGGATTTTGAAGAGGCTAAAACATTTGAAGCAAAATTGGTTTTCCCAGACGAAAATAATAGAATAGCTTAAATCACGCTTAATTTGAAACAACTACTAACAAACGTACTTAAGTTTTTACTTTTTTTTGGTGTCGGTTTTACGATATTATATTTTGTATTTCAGAATACCAATCAGGCTTTTCAAGAGCAATGTGCAATAGATGGTATTCCTACAGAAGATTGTAGTTTACTTCAAAAAATAATAGATGATTTTAAGTCAGTCAATATCTTTTGGGTATTACTTACTTTTGGAGTTTATATCATCAGTAATATTAGCAGAGCGATTCGATGGATGATGCTGATCAAACCATTAGGATATCAACCCAAGTTTATCAATGCATTTTTTACAACAGTCATCGGATATTTAGCTAATCTTGGTCTACCTAGAGTAGGCGAAGTTGTGCGTGCAGGTATGATGGCTAAGTATGAAAATATTGCCGCCGAAAAATTAATGGGTACCATTGTGGTAGATCGTATTATGGATGTAATTTTTATTCTTCTTGTGACGGCACTGGCTTTATTTTTAGAGTTTGATACCATCTGGAATTATTTTAATGGTAATATGTCAATAGGGGAACGTTTGGTGGGTTTAATGGGAAGTCCCATATTTTTAGGTTTAATAGCCATTGGTGTATTGAGTCTTATTGCTCTTTTTGTCTTCAGAAAACAATTACAACAGACAGCCATCTACAATAAAGTTGTAGATATGGTGAAAGGCTTTGGTCAAGGATTAGCTACTATTGCTAAATTGGAAAGTCCTTGGCTTTTTCTTTTTCATAGTGTTGTCATTTGGGTGATGTATTACCTAATGACGTATTTTTGCTTCTTTGCTTTTGCTCCTACAGCAGCATTACCAGCCGTAGCTGCTTTACTTGTTTTTGTATTTGGTGGTTGGGGAATCGTTATTCCTTCACCTGGCGGAATGGGAACCTATCACTTCTTAGCTATAGCAGCTTTAGGCTTTTATGGAATAAGTGAAGCCGCAGGTTTTTCTTTTGCGAATATCATGTATTTTTCTATTCAAATATTTGCGAATATCATTCTAGGGGTATTAGCAATTGTATTATTACCCATCCTAAATAAAAACTATAAACCTAATACTAAGACTCCAATCAATTCTTTAGAAGAAAAACAGGTAAATTAAATAGACCAGTTTCATGATTTCAAGCGTTAAATAATTAGGCAAGCCCAAGTTTTTTATCTACATTTAATAGATGTTAGAACATTTGTTCTTACAAAAAAATCTATTTGTACTAAGAGTTTAAAACCCTATTATTGCGAATGAAAAATTGGACCAACTCGCTCTTTAGTGCTTATTATAAGCAACGGTATAGGCAAATTATCCGAATGATCGAGCATCCGCATGATTTACAAACAGCAGTATTTCAAGATTTGATTTCGTCTGCTAGACGTACAAAATGGGGAAAGCAGTTTGACTATGCTACTATCAATTCTCCTAAGGAATTTACACAACGTGTTCCATTACAAGATTATGAAGATCTAAAATCTTATATCAATCGAATGATGCATGGTGAACCTAATGTGTTATGGAAAGGTCAGGTGAATTGGTTTTCCAAGTCTTCGGGTACAACAAATGACAAGAGTAAATACATACCTGTTTCAAAAGAAAATTTTCGTAAGTGCCACATAAAAGGTACTTGGGATACGATGACACTCTTTTATCATCATTATCCAGAGTCTAAAATTTTTGCGGGTAAAAACTTTCTACTAGGTGGTACGCACGATCCTTTTCCAGCCTATCCAAATAGTAGAGTAGGCGATGTGTCTGCACTGATGATTGAACATATGCCAATCGTGGCAAAACCTTTTTTTGTTCCTGCCTTCGAAATAGCGCTACTAAAAGATTACGAGAAAAAAATAGAACTATTAGCTCAAACAGCTATTGCGGATGATGCTAGAGATGATATAACAATGATCGGTGGCGTACCTACTTGGGTAATCGTATTGTTTCGTCGTATTTTGGAGATCACTGGCAAATCGAATATGCTAGAAGTCTGGCCAAACTTTGAATGCTATATTCATGGAGGAGTAAGTTTCGAACCTTATAAAGAGCAACTCCAGCAATTTTTTCCTTCTCCTAAAGTAGCTTATCACGAAGTGTATAATGCTTCTGAAGGTTATCTTGCTGTCCAGTTGGATAAAGAAAATGAAGGAATGCTTTTATTGCTAGATAATGGAGTATATTATGAATTTTTACCAATGGAAGAATGGGGTAAAGAAGATGCCAAAACAATTCCTTTGGAAGCGGTTGAAGTAGGAAAAAATTATGCACTTATCATTAGTACTAATGGTGGTCTTTGGCGCTATATGATTGGCGATACGGTGAGCTTTACATCCACCTATCCTTATCGCATACGAATAACAGGTAGAACTCAACAGTTCATTAATACGTTTGGCGAAGAGGTAATGGTGTCTAATACAGATAAAGCACTTGCCCAAACTTGTCGTACGCTCGACGCCAGTGTAGTAGAGTATACTGTAGCGCCTATTTACTTTTCGGGAGAAGAAAAAGGTGGACATGAATGGTTAATTGAGTTTGAAAAAGCTCCTGCAAATCTGGAACGTTTTACAGATTTATTAGATAAAAATTTGCAAAAGATCAACTCTGATTATGAAGCGAAACGATATAAAGATATGGCACTTACTCGGCTTCGAGTACGCTCTTTATCAAAGGACACTTTCCTTAATTGGTTGAGACACAAAGGAAAATATCATAATCAAAGTAAAATACCACGTTTAGCAAATCATCGAAATTATGTAGAAGATATTCTTAGCTTTGAAGGAGAAATGATTTAATAATAGGTACTGATCTAAGGTTGTTGTCTGAAAAAATTAGGTAATCTACGCAGTGCAGCTAGTTCTTTATACTTCTCTCTAGCTTCGGTAGCGGGCGTCCCGAAATATACTTTTCCACCTTCTAGGGATTTAGAAACACCTGATTTAGCTAGGACTACTGTTTTCTTTCCAATATGTAAGTTTTGTGCAATACCAACTTGACCATAAAGGACTACTTCATCTTCTATAATTGTTTTTCCACCGATGCCTACTTGTGCTGCAAAAAGACAATTTTTACCAATAACAGCTCCATGGCCTATATGTATTTGGCAATCTAATTTTGAACCTGCTCCGATAACGGTATCGCCCGATACACCTTTATTGATGGTACAACCTGCTCCGATGTAAACATCATTTTCTATTACAACTCTACCTCCAGATCGCCACTTTGTATAGCCTGATGGATATCGTTTGAAATAGAATGCTTCGGTGCCAATGATAGCGCCTGATTGAATAATGGCATTATCACCTATGATACTATGTTCAGCTATTACAGCGTTCGCTTGTATGTGGCAGTTTTTTCCAATTTGTACATCGTTACCAATGATGACATTGGGTTCTATAATCGTACTAGAATGAACCTTGGCACTGGGATCAATCATTTGGTTCAGTGCTTTAAAGGGGCGATGTGCTTGTATCAACTGATCATAAGCTTTAAAGGGGGCGTCGCAGAGTAACAAGGCTTTACCTTCAGGACAGGTAGTTTGTTCATTTAGGATGATTATTGTTGCGTTTGATTGTAGCGATTTATCAAAATATTTTTTTACATCTACAAAAGTAATATCGCCCTTTTCTACCTTATGGATTTCATTGATTCCGTAAGCTAGTAAGCTTGAATCTCCAATTATTTTGGCATTAATTTTTGTAGCAATTTCAGTAATAGGGATAGGCTGCTTGAATTTCATGAATATTCTATGTTTGTATTATTTTGGCTATTAAAATCGTGCAAAAGTCTCTATAGAAAGGTTAATTTAGTTAAAGTATTGGAATAACATCTTTAGATGCCGCCTTGGCATATTTTTTGAAGATTGTTATTTAACCACGTCACAAAAATTAAAAAACAGATATTCCTCCCACATTAGTGACGAACTCCCACAAAATTAAGCTTTTTATTTAAGGTACAGTATAAACAGTATACCCTTGTTTATAAAGCTTATGTCTAATTGTAATCCTTATACTTAATTGAATTATAAATATAACATTCCATGAATCGAGCAGTACAAACCGTATTTTTAGTTTTATTAACCAGTTCCCTACTTTTTACATCTTGTAGGAAAGAAGAAGACAAACCTATTCATGTTTGTAAAGAAGAGCTTTCCGTTGAAGAAATGAATACTATTGGAGATGCAATTAAAGATAAAATAGTAAATAATAGTGATGAGTATATAGCATTAAGTTCAACAGAATATCCTGACGCATATAAATATGTCAATGACTTAATGAGAATGTTAATCAATACAGAATATGTCAATCATAGAAATGATTTTGATTGGGATGTTACCATATTACATGACGATGAAATGTCAACAGCTTTTATCAGTCCTGGTGGACACTTATTTATTTATACCGGCTTGTTGAAATTTTTGCGATCAGAAAGTCAGTTATTAAGTTTAATGGCACACGAAATCAGCTATGCTGATAAAGAGTATATTGTAGAAGCCCTGATTTCTGAATATGATTGTCATGATTTAGGAGATATACTTTTAGAGAATCGAACCAATGCAATCACAGAAATAGCCACTGGAATGAAGACATTATCTTACGATAAAAGTCGAGTAGAAGAAGCTGATAATTATTCTATTCAAACTCTATGTCCATTCCAATATGATGCAAGTGGTATAAAAAATATACTTATAGATGCTGCGGAATCAGGGGAACAACTAGAATGGTTGCTAACAAGACCAAGCTATACAAATAGAATTAATAGTATAGGAAACTTAGCAGCTAGCTGTGGCGAAGAAGAAGAAGTTTTCGAAGAACGATATGTTAACTTTAAATATCATTTATTACCTTAAAATTTATAAAAACTAAACAGAAAAAAGGCTAATTAAAAAGCCTAGAAAAGCTCCTGTGTCACTGATGCAGGAGTTTTTTTGTACGAAAACAATAGCTATTATTCCTATTGATATTCGGTTTAAGGATCATCATTGATTGCTATCGTTACCGTTTGGTTTTTAGAGTATGTTTTAAAGTTTTGCGAACTGATTTTCAACGATTTGAGGTTCTGAGTAAGGAATTAAAATGGAACCTGCTTGCCAGCAAAGGCAGGTTTAGCGAGCTAAATGAGGTTTTATACCGACCTCAGGTTCTTAAATCCTTGAAAAGTAGGAAGCATAAATCAATTAATAGTCAATTATTTTGATTCTTCTAATTTTCCCAAATCAAATTTTAAAACAAACTCTTAGTAGCTTTAGCCATTTGGCAATCCGAAAATCACTTTGATTTAAGTATAGTCGTTTACTTTTCAATTATGTCGCAAGACAATTACTAAAAATACTTTATGACACAAAAAAATCGGTGTGAAATGAATTCACTACCGATTTTTTTGTATTAATTTTTAGCTCAAGTAACTAATAGATAGTCAAAGCTGATTTTGGAGTATAAGAGATTCTCTTTAATAGAGAATTTGTGTAATCTCAATGATATGTAAAGCGGGGATTATGCCACTTAAATTTTAAGAACAATTACTTTAATGATACTTCTTTTTCTTCAATCATCTTACGGATATTGATTAAAGCATAACGCATACGACCTAATGCCGTATTGATGCTTACCCGTGTTAACTGAGAAATTTCTTTGAAACTCATATCAGCATAGTGACGAAGAATAACTACCTCACGTTGCTCTGGTGGTAATTGATCAACTAAGTGACGAATTTTATCATGTGTCTGACTTTTGATCATTGTTTGTTCTGCGTTATCGTCAGATACTTGCAGTACATCAAAGATATCGAAAGTCTCCGTTGGAGATACTTTTGGTCGACGCTTTGAGCGGCGGAAGTAATCTACACACATATTATATGAGATACGCATAGCCCATTGAAGGAATTTACCTTCGTGGTTATACTTACCTTTACGTAAGGTATCGATAATTTTGATGAAAACTTCTTGGAAAATGTCCTCTGCTAAAGCTTTATCTTTAACGAAGAGGTAAATGGAAGTGTAAATTTTACTCTTGTGACGTTTGAGTAATTCTTCGAAAGCTCTTTCATTACCTTCTAAATAATTGGCAATAAGCTGTTGATCATTAAGCGGCATAACTTGCATAACTATCCTATTTTCTAATGTTCAAAAAATATTTTAGTGTAAAGTTTGCCTTCTATAGATTAATGATTTTAGTTAAGTAATGAAATTTAAAATAAGATTTTGTACTGAATAAGTACGTTTGAAGCAACAATATATGTAAAACTTCCTTCGAGAACCAGTTTTTTTGTATTTATTAACAAAATTTTAACTGATTCGGTATAATTCTAATATATCAATAACACGATTTAAAAGCGTTATACTTAGCTTATCCAATAAAAAAGGAAGAACAAAATCGACCTACCTATTTTCAAAACTACTTTAGTGGCGTCAAAAATTAATCCAAAGATAAATATCTCACCAAAAAACCATAAGTTTATAGTTTTGTTAACATGAAAAGACATTAGTCATTCATTTTAATGTTTTTGCACGAGGGATGGTAGTAGATGCTACGAAAGTAGCAGGCCTAAAAGGCCGACCAAAGGGAGCTACGAACAGCCCGGCCAAAGGCGTGCCCAATGAAAAACGATAAAACTATTGATTGATCATAGATTATTAGGAACTATAAATCAAAAGATGTCCAATAAATAATTAGTGATTAATAATACTCAAAGAATACTATTTTAGAAAAACAAAATCTCCGTAAACGGATGGCGAAGAAAGAAACGGCTATACTAAGCAAACCTAAAAAGCAAAAACAACTCGACACTATATATATAAAAGGTGCGAAAGGAAATAACCTAAAAAATATTGATCTCCACATTCCGAGGAATAAGTTGGTAGTGGTAACTGGCGTATCGGGCTCGGGTAAATCCTCCATTACCATGGACACGCTTTATGCCGAAGGGCAACGAAGATATGTGGAAAGTTTATCATCTTATGCTCGTCAGTTTTTGATGCGGATGAAAAAACCTGAGGTCGATTTTATAAAAGGGATTTGCCCTGCTATTGCTATCGAACAAAAGGTGAGTACTCGAAATGCTCGATCGACAGTTGGCTCTTTGACCGAAGTCTACGATTATCTTCGTTTGCTCTATGCAAGAATAGGAAGAACCTATTCGCCGATATCAAATAAGTTGGTGAAAAAACATGAGGTAGCAGATGTAGTAAACTTTATCAGTTCATTTGAGGGGGGTACGAAAGTACAGCTATTTATTCCGCTTCAAACAAAATATGCTGATCGAACGCTAGAGCAAGAATTTAATTTGCTGGTACAAAAAGGATATACGCGAGTGCAAATGAAAGGCGAATTATCTCGTATAGAAGACTTACTAGAAGATAAAAAACTAAAAATCAAAAATAAGGTACCCGCTTTTGCGAAGAAAGGGATGCGCATTCTGATTGATCGTTTTGCTGTAAAGAAAGATGACGAAGAAAACACGAAGCGGATCGCAGATTCTATTCAGACAGCTTTTTATGAAAGTGAGGGTGACTGTATCGTTGAGGTTTTAGAAAAAGAAACGAAGAGTTTTAATAATCGCTTCGAGTTGGATGGGATACTGTTTTTAGAACCCACTCCACATTTATTCAATTTTAATAATCCATATGGTGCTTGTCCTGCTTGCGAAGGCTATGGTCGAGTAATGGGGATAGACGAAGAAAAGGTTTTTCCTGAACCTTATAAGTCGGTTAATGAAGGAGCGGTGGCTTGTTGGCGAGGAGAAAAGTCGGGGAAGTGGCTAGAAAGTTTTTTGAAGAAAGCCCATCATTTTGATTTTCCTGTACATCGACCTGTTCAAGATTTGACAAAAGCAGAGAAAAAATTATTGTGGACAGGGAATAAATATTTTAATGGTATCAATGCTTACTTTGAACGCTTAGAGGAAAAAACATACAAGATTCAGAATAGAGTAATGCTTGCTCGATATCGTGGTCGCACAACCTGCCCCACTTGCGATGGTGGTCGCTTGCGAATAGACGCAAGCTATGTGAAAATTGATGGCAAAAATATTATGGAATTAGTCAATATTCCGATTGATGAGTTATTGCCATTTTTTGAAAAAATTGAATTGAATAATTTTGATCGCACTATCGGTAAACGCTTGATTCTTGAAATCACAAACCGACTAAAATTTATGCTCGATGTAGGTTTAGGATATCTTACACTTAGTCGCTTGTCGGCTACACTTAGTGGTGGCGAAACGCAACGCATTAACTTGACTCGAACACTAGGATCTAACCTTACCAGCTCACTTTATATTTTGGATGAACCAAGTGTTGGATTGCATCCTAGAGATACGAACCGCTTGGTCGGGGTGTTGAAAACACTTCGTGATTTGGGGAATACGGTAGTGGTAGTAGAGCATGAAGAAGATGTGATAAAAAATGCGGACTATCTTGTGGACATGGGACCACGTGCAGGGATACATGGTGGTGAAGTAGTGTTTGCAGGCGACTATAAAGACATTGAGAAAAAAGCAAAAGATAGTCTGACGACTGCTTATATGACTGGTCGGATGTCGATAGATGTACCAAAAACGAGGCGGACGATTTTTAGCCAGATATATGTAAAAGGTGCTCGCCAACATAATCTCAAAAACATAGATGTTACCTTCCCGTTAAACACGCTTACAGTAGTAAGCGGTGTTTCTGGTTCGGGTAAAACGACTCTCGTCAAACAGATTTTGTATCCTGCATTGAAACGACATTTAGGAGAGGCACATCCTGTTGCACCTGGAGTGCACGAAAAACTAGATGGCGATCTTTCTGCGATTACTAAGGTAGAAATGATTAATCAAAGTCCTATTGGAAAATCTTCTCGTTCGAATCCTGTCACTTATGTAAAGGCTTATGATACCATTCGGAAACTGATGACTGATCAGCAGCTTTCCCGTATTCGTGGCTTTAAGCCCAAACATTTTTCCTTTAATGTAGAAGGTGGTCGTTGTGAAGCTTGTAAGGGCGAAGGCGAACAAATTGTGGAAATGCAGTTTTTGGCGGACATCCGTTTGGAGTGTGAGGATTGTAAAGGTAAACGTTTCAAGCAAGAGGTCTTGGATGTTAATTATAAAGGCAAGAATATTTTTGAAATTTTGGATTTGAGTATCGAGGAAGCTTTAGAGTTTTTTGCTGACGCTAAAGATGTGGTGAAAAAGATTCAACCCTTATTTGATGTTGGTTTGGGGTATATAAAACTGGGTCAGTCGTCTTCTACGCTGTCGGGTGGGGAAGCACAACGAGTCAAGCTGGCTTCTTATCTTGGAAAAGAACGTGGTGGCGAACATATCTTGTTTATTTTTGACGAACCTACAACGGGATTACATTTTCATGATATTCAAAAGTTGTTAGATGCGCTGAATGCTTTGGTCGAAAAAGGACATACCGTTATAGTAGTGGAGCATAATATGGAGTTGATTAAGTCAGCTGATTGGGTAATCGACTTAGGGCCTGATGCAGGTAAACATGGCGGGGAATTGGTTTTTGAAGGTGTACCAGAAAAATTGGCGAAGGTTAAGAAATCGCATACTGGAAAGTACTTGAAGGAAAAGTTGTAAGTATATTTGACAGGTAATTAATAACAAACTAATCAATCAAATGAAACGACTATTAATAACCATTCCATTCTTGCTAATAACCGTTTTATCTATTGCTCAAACGACCTATTTACATTGTGGAGCTATATTGGATTGTAAAGGAAATACTCCTGCCAAAGAGCAAACTATAATTATTGAAAACAATAAAATTAAAGAAATTCGAAAGGGCTACGCTAAGGCTTCAGAAGATGTTCAGGTGATTGACCTGAAAGATCAAACAGTTATGCCTGGGTTTATGGATATGCATGTACATGTTGAAGGAGAGCTTTCTCCGTCCCGATATGTGGAGCGTTTTAGAATTAGTGATACCGATGTTGCATTGAGAGCTACCCAATATTGTGAACGTACCTTGATGGCTGGATTTACTACAGTACGAGACTTAGGAGGTACTGGCGTGAATGTTTCATTAAGGGATGCGATTAACAAAGGATTTATTAGAGGACCACGTATTTATACAGCAGAAAAATCTATAGCGACAACAGGTGGACATGCCGATCCTACTAATGGAATGAGAAAAGAATTAATGGGTGATCCAGGCCCATTAGAAGGCGTAATTAATAGTCCTGAAGAAGCTCATAAAGCGGTTCGCCAACGCTATAAAAATGGAGCAGATTGTATTAAAATAACCTCTACTGGTGGAGTGCTGAGTGTCGCAAAAGATGGCAAAGGTGCTCAATTCACTATCGAAGAAATTGAAGGAATTGTTTCGGCAGCGAATGATTATGGTTTTGTAACAGCGGCACATGCTCATGGAGCAGAAGGGATGAAACGAGCAGTTTTAGGAGGCATTCATAGTATCGAACATGGAACGCTCATGACTCCTGAAATCATGGAGTTGATGAAGCAAAGAGGAACCTATTTGGTGCCTACAATTTCTGCTGGCAAATATGTATATGATAAAGCGATGAATGATGAAAATTTCTTACCTCCTATTGTTCGACCAAAAGCTATAGAGATGGGACCGAAAATTCAAGAGACTTTTGGAAAAGCCTACAAAGCAGGGGTTAAAATAGCCTTTGGAACAGATTCTGGTGTATCGCCACATGGCGATAATGCGAAAGAATTTCTCTACATGGTTGAAGCAGGAATGCCACCATATGAAGCCATCAAATCTGCAACAGTTGCCGCTTCTGACTTGTTGAGAATTTCTGAAGATTATGGAACCTTAGAAGCTGGAAAGATGGCAGATATTGTAGCGGTGAAAGGAGATCCTTTAGATGATATTACGATACTACAAAAGGTTAGCTTTGTGATGAAGGATGGAAAAATATATAAGCAAGAATAAAAAAACGATCAAGATGAAACGAGATTTTCTTTACTACTTCAAACGAGATTTGAATAAGTTGAAAAAAGAGATGGAACAATATCCAAATGAGGCATCTCTTTGGCTAACACCAGATGGAATTAATAATTCTGCTGGAAATTTGTGCTGTCATTTGGTTGGTAATTTAAATCATTATATTGGTTGTGTTTTGGGTGAAACGGGATATGTTCGCAATCGTACCGAAGAGTTTGAGTGCAAAGATGTACTTCGTTCAGTTCTTTATGAACGTATTGAGGCAACGATCGAAATGCTAGAAAAGGTTTTGCCTGATTTGGATTTGAGTCAGCCTTATCCGAAGGGTTATTTTAGTGTTGATATGGGTGACAACCATTCGCTTCTACTGCAACTATTGGGGCACTTGACTTATCATATTGGACAAATTAATTATCATCGTCGCTTGTTGGGCACAAGTGTTTAATTTTGACAAACGGCTTACTCATACTAATTGTTCCCATCAGGTCGGTATTTCAATTGCAACCCGTGTAAGAAATTTCGCAAAAATTGATCTTCACAAACTCGATATTGTTTTTGTTTAGGATTGCGGAAGAAAGCACTAATTTCGTGTTTACTAATAACCATATCTACGCTATCAAAGATTTCCAAAATATCTGTATCTTTTAAATTTAGAGCAATCTTCAGTTTTCTAAAAATGATATTGTTATTGAGTCGTTGTTCAGGTGGTGGTTGAGAACCTTCTCTTTTTCCTCTTTTTAGGTTAATGAATCCATTTAAAAAAGACGCAAATTGCGGATCTGATATTTGTTGATAGTCTGGATGATCTGGTCTTTTTAGCCAATTGCTGACTTCCGAACGAGTCACCGTAACTTCTGCTTGTGCAAATAGGTCAATCATTTGGTCATCACCTAAATCAAATATATACCTGAATTGTCGAAGGATCACATTGTTTTTCATAAGTACGTTTTCGCTTAAAATAAATATTGTTGTAAATATAGGTACTTAATTTTATTCCATTCATGGCTGGAGTGTTTTCTATTTTAGCTCTTCATATTTTTTTGATACGAATAACAATTTATTCTTGTCAAATATTTTTACCTTTTTTATTTTATTAGATTTAAATGTTACCTCGCATTTCCCTTCAGGAAAAGGAAAGTTTCTTTTTCCGTTTAACTCCTTTTCGTATTTTTCAAAAGATCTGTGGTCATAAGACGATTTTATTTTAACTTTTCTTTCTCCTTCAAAAAACTCTTCTCGAAAAAGTCTATTTCCATAAGTAGCATATTCTCGTTTAGACATTTGTCCATTCTCATCAAACATTGTTGTAATCCGTACCATTTCTCTAAGATTATAACCTTTATACTTTACCTTACCACTTGGAAAGTAACCAATGTATTTTCCTTCTAATTTACCATTTGTATAGTTCCTGATTTCCCAACTTCCATCTGAATCTGTAAGTTTTTCCTCGCCATGTTTTTCCCCGTTTCTAAATTGTGTTGTCCTTATATAGAATATCGAATCAGTTCTTGAGTCATATTGATAACTTGTCCAGGTTTTATTTTTTAAATTGTTTTTAAAATATCCTGATAAATCTATTTTTCCATCTATATAGACTTCATACTTTCCGTTTGGTATTTTTCCTGTTTCTTTAAATTTATAAAAATGACCATAATGTACTCCCATATCTTCACAACAATGACCTGTGTAAATCACTGAAGTATCTCTTTCGTTAACAAATTTATAAGCTCCAAATGGTTTTGTACGGATTAGATATATTTTGGTTTGACCATATATAGAGCCATATAAGGTTGGAATAAGAAACACTATTAGTAGTAGTTTATACATCTTTTTCATAATTGTATTATTATTGCCAACGAATCGCTAGACGAGTCGTTCACGATTTTGTTTTAGTTGTTTACTTAATATTCAATTCTCTTAATGCGCCATCTGGTGTTATAAACATATATTTCTTCGTAGCATCTTTTTGCGTTAGATTTTGTTTTAATTTCACTTTCATTTCATACATGATTTGGATAACAGGTTCTTGGACTACAGGATTGATGACAACATCAAACTCTTTGTCCATGACAGAGTTGTAATAAAAGGTCGTTTGTTTTTGTACATTATTTACATTCGCTTTGACTGTTCGTTGGAGTGATTGACTAGAGTGGGCTTGGTATTGCTTATAACTTTCTATGGGATACAAAATTTTATAACCATCGACGATTTCTTTTTGTAAGGTATCTAAATCAACTCCGAGTAGCGTTTCGTATCTCCTCATTTTGTTTTTGATGACTTCGATACTTTTGTTAGCCAATTCTTCTTTTAACTTTGGAAGTTGCGCTGAATAGTAATCTACTTTTACCAAATCATAGATTTCTGCTATCGAACATATTCTCACCAGTTCATTAATAAAGCCAGCGTTTTTATATTTGATGTGGATGTTCTTTTTTAATTCAAAGCCAATGGGTATTTCATTATAGTTATCTTTACTGAATAGCTTTTTCTCTTTTTCGTACTCATACATGGGCACAAATGAGATCATATCGACATAGAAATTTTCTTCTTGATTTTTTAAGGCAGTTTTTACCTTGCTAATTCTTTCGTCAAGCAATTCATTCACTTCCTCTATAGATTTCCCAACTTGGGTGACACTAAACATAGCGATGTAAGCGTCTGCCTTTACATTATGCAAACCTTTAACGCTTATGATAAATTCGGTTGGATTATTAAAGTTTACATTAATGTTTCTATCGGGATAGCGTACATTATATTGATAGTTTACATTTCCAGCTACTTGACTAATGACTAGTTCAGTACTGCATATTAATAGTAGAATAATGATGGTGATCTTTTTCATGTTAAGTTTGATTTTGAAACACGGATGAAACACGGATTTTTTTGACACGGATTGGGTGGGGCGTTTAATGTGGGTTTACACGGAT
>JAHDIP010000040.1:30585-33893 GCA_020630735.1 Saprospiraceae bacterium
CACGGATTTTTTTGACACGGATTGGGTGGGGCGTTTAATGTGGGTTTACACGGATGCTCTTTTACAGGTGTAAAAAATGCGATAAAAGAGCATCTGTGTAAATCCGTCCTGCCGTAGGCAGTATCCCCTAAAATCCGTGTCACCGTTTAGCCAAAGTATTTAAGTTGCCAGAATAGTTTTCTAAAATTTTGAGCATTCGACGAATGTCTTCATCTGTTGTGCCGAAGAATATTTTTTTGACATCGCCAATCGTAATGTCTAGTAAGTCTTTTGCTTTTTGTGGATCATTAGCAGCATATAGCGTAGCCATCTCTCGAAGTTGTTGAGCCATATGAGCGATCATGAAATTTTTTTTAACATCTTCGTCTTTAAGATTATCTACTAAGCTTTGACTTTTACTTTGTACTAAGTCTGCTGTAGCATCTAGTGTTACTTTACTTTTCTTTTTTATGTCATTAAAGCTTAAACTTGCTTTGAGTTGATTTTTCTTCTTTATTCCATTTTTTAATTTCACTTTTCCGAGCACAACCTGTGTCAAACCAGCATCAATATTGTTTAGGTTTATTTCTATTGTTTGGTTATTAATCACAGGTTGGTAACCGTATAACTGGACAAGTTCTATTCCTGAAGGAAGTTCAATGGTCAATACAGGAGATTTAGCTACGGGAGCTAATAAAGATTCTACTTCATCAATGAAAACTTTTTTGATATCGTCAGCGTCATTTACAAAATGGATTTGAGTTTTACTATTAGATGTCATTTGGCGAGAAAGGCTGTAATTAAAATCGACACCTACTCCGATCATCGCAAAATCAATATTGTATTCTTTATTATACGGTTCGGTATTTTTAATAATTTCTTCTGGATCAACAACACCTGTATTCGTAATGGCATCTGTCAGAATAATCACTCGGTTCGTTTTATCTTTCTTATAGTTTTTTAAGGTTTCTTTATAGCCAGAAATAATGCCGTCGTGCATATTGGTAGAGCCACCTAATTGGATTTTATTGATGGCTTGCTCGATAATAGCGATGTTACTTGCAGATTGTGCAGGTAGAACAATTCGGGCATTATGATCAAACTCAACGATAGAAATGTGGTCTTTTGGGCGAAGGCGTTTTACAAAAGCCAACATAGCTTGTTTCGTTTTTATGAGTTTATCATCTGATCCCATTGATCCACTTTTGTCAATCACCAAACTAACATTTACAGGATCAACTTCACTATAATCAGTAATTCGAGCCGTGGTGATACCGACTTGAAAAATAGCTTCATCGGAAGCGGCATTGATTTCCTCATTTCCCCATCTAAGATCAAGTTCGACATTTCTTCCTTGCTGAGGAAGTGGAAGGTTATGGCGGTGATAGTTGGCATATTCTTCTACTATAATTTCTTCAGGTCGAGGAATAATTATTCGATCTGATTTTTGTTTGCTCATAGACATGGCAGCCGATGAATAACCTGCTTGTGCATTAACACTACTTGAAAGTAGAATAATGCTAAAAAGGATCAATAAGGATTTAGATACTAGATTCATATTTGTTAATTTTTGTAGTTATGAAATGTTAAAAACGATGGGTCAAAAGTAGAGGCGATGGTATTTTTTTTCAAGAAAAAGCCTTGTAAAGCCCCTGTAAACACTAGTACAATTGTTTTACAATCCTTTTACAATGGGCTTTTCTGCATAAAAAGCTGTAATTTTGTATTATGCAAGAAATGGCTTATTTCTACCTACTTAAGGAGGCAGTTTTGGAGAAGTATCAAGCGGAATTCCCGCATTGGGACAAGTCTATCCATGAGTTTAAGGGGCGAGAAATAGCAAATTTTCAAGATCAGCTGCAGAGAGAAGTACAAGGACGAGTGAGCGAAAAGTGGTTTTATACGCACCTCAAACCTAGGGTGAATGAAAAGCTGCCAAGAGTAGATATGCTAGATATGTTGAGTGTTTTTGTGGGTTATTTGAATTGGGATGATTTTAAGGGGAAACATAAAATCGATCCTCCTCAAGCAGAAACAGCCGTAAAAACAAAAAACATTCAACCTGCTTCTCCTGTTCGCAAAAATTTAAGTATAGCTTTAGCAGGAGGTGCATTTATACTTCTTGCTTTATTAGCTTGGGCAAATACAGCGAATTCTGTTTATGATTATCAGGTTTGTTTTTTGGATGCAGATAAGAAAACGCCTGTTATTGATCGACCAATTGAAGTCATCTTATTAAAAGAAAATGAATCGCCTTTTTCTAAAAAAGCTTCGAATGATGGTTGTGTGAATTTTACTACAGAAGACAGAGAAATAACATTTGTGATAAAAGCAGCCTATTATCAGACAGATACGATTCGGCGGCAATTGAGGCAAGAAAGTACGGTCGAATATATTGACTTAAAAACTGATGATTATGCCTTAATGATTCATTTGGTTTCGACAGGTAATATTGATGATTGGAAAAAACGTCGGGCACAATTGGATCAAATGTTTGTAGACGATGCGGTCATTTTTCAGGTAGCGGCTGATGGCGAAACGGGGATGGAGATGTACAACAAATCAGAGTTTATCAACAAACTAACGATGCCGATTAATAGTTTGAAAAATATCAAAATTTTGAACACCGAACATAGAGGAGATCGAATTGTTAAACTTCGTTTTATGGTGGATAAAAAATAATTAATATGACGGTTTTAAAATCATTTAGCATTTTTATCGTACTGACAATTCCTTTATTGGGAATGGCACAGAGCGCAGGGATAGAACGACCTTCTGCTTTTGATAAGCTGGAACAGAAATTCGAAGTGGAAGAAGTTTCGACAGTGCAACTAGATGCTTTTCAAGAAAAAGGAAAAGAAAAACTAAATGAGTTTATTAGTTATATCAATTTGATTGTGGATGAAGATACCGATGTGCTGTTTAAAGAACAGGCAATTATGATGGCGACCGATTTGTTTTTATCTGAAGAATCAGTCATCAAGTCTTATAATACTACTACAAAAGAATTTGAATCTAATCCGCTTAAGAATTATTTGCAAAACCTACTTAGCGCTGATCATCCACTAAACGTTTTATCTATTGAAGAAATAAAAACACTCGATAATGCGGAGAGTGATTCTTATAAATGGCGGCTTAGCTTTAATCAATCTATAAGTCAAGGAACAGAAAAATTACCAAAGCTTGTCATTACGATGAATGTCGTCTTAAAAAAGAAGATCAAGTATTTTGGGGAAGAGAAGAAAGAAGTATGGGAAGTGTTTTTGAGTGATATGGAGTCGATTAATTTTGCTTTATAAGGACACGGGAACACGGATTTGAGCGGAAAA
>JAHDIP010000040.1:33993-35730 GCA_020630735.1 Saprospiraceae bacterium
AAATCCGTGTAAAAAGAAAACCCTTCAGCATAGTCAATACTGAAGGGCTACATAAATCCATTAATTATATCTTACGGTTTCTAGGAAACTATTTTTTAATCATCAATTGTGAAAACATAAGTTAACTTTCCACACTGCTTTTTAGGAGCAGAATAATCTTTTTCGAATTTATACTTGGTTGTTAAGTCTACTGCTTTTCTAAGTACACTAGGCGAATCGATTGTTGACAAATCTTTATCTGCTTCTGCAAATATTACACGACCAGCATTATTTACACAAAGGTTAACTACGATTTTACCTTGCTCACTAGTAATCTTTTTTACATTTGCTCTGTAGATTACTTTACGACCAAATATACCATCTCCAGAAAAATCGTCACCGTCGTCGCCATCACCATCATTTCCTTCCATATCTTCTTTCTTACCAGCATCAGATTTACCATTACCAGTTTTACCTTGTCCAGCAGAAGAACCTTCCGCTTTATCAGCTTTAGAGTCTGTACCTTGTGTTTTAGCAGGTTTCGTTGGCGTTTTAGGAGCAGGTGTTTCCTTCACTACTTCTGGCTTTGTTTCTACAGGCTTCGGAGTAGGAGGCTTTGGTGTAGGTTTGGGAGTCGGCTTTACCTTAGGTGGTTTTGGTGCCGTTTTTACAGGCGGGTTAGGCTTGTCTGTTTTAAGCACAGGCTTACGAGGTGTACGCTCAGGTGGTGCAGGCGTAGGTTTCGTTTCCGTCTTTTTAGGCTCTGCCTTTTCGGTTTTTGTTTCTTTTATAACAGGAGTCGTTGATTTTTTACCTTCTTTTGATTGCTTAGAAGCACTACTGAAATCTACAAACTGAACAGCGATTGCTTTAGTGTTCTTCATTGGATCAGGCGTTTCTTCCGTTGCCGTCATAAATGGAATTAATGCGAGCAATATCAGAGCAATATGAAAAGCCAAAGTAACTCTCATTCCTTTCTTCTGGTTGTTCTTTTCATTTAATGTTAATGCATCCATAATGACTAAATTTTAAATTCTAAAAATTGATAGGCTAATAAAACGCCCGTTGTATACCTCAATATTGCGCCCTTTTGAGCTAAGATACCGTTAAGACGTTCTTAATTTTATTAAACAAAATATTAAAGTGAGTGATTTCCCTTTGTTTTAAAGGGTTTTGATGGTGTAATTTGGATTGAAAAGAGATCTTTTTAAGGAAAAAGAAGGATAGTTTAACGCAAAAACACTATTTTTTTAAGAGCAAAAGACTGTCTATTTCGGCTTTTTCAGGATATAAACAGGTTCGTTGGCACTGGTTTGTCCAGTATTGATTCTTACGATATAAGTCTTTGAAACGATTGGATGGTTGAACAAATAGACTTAAAATAGTACTAGATTTTTTGGCATAAACAAGATAATCTTTGTCTTTGGTAAAATAAAAACCGCAACTTGCTCCCCCTCTAGGAGTATTGATTATTATGGTATTGGATGAAGATGAATTCTTGAAATCGCTTTCTATTTCGATAACGACTTGTTGAAGCATTGGTCGGTAAATCATCTCACATTGTTTTTCATTCAAAAGATATTCTAGGTCATTTAGTTTTTGGGGATTTATCGTTTCTGCGAATGAACAGAACTTTTTTGATATGACTTTCCCATGTACAATAGCATCAGCATAAGCAAATTCAGTTGCAATACTATTGGGAGGCATACAGCTACAAGCATAGGCGATACTGAAAGATAGAAGGAATAGAAAACTAAA
>JAHDIP010000305.1 GCA_020630735.1 Saprospiraceae bacterium
CAAGGCAAAGTAGTGGTGCTACTATTGGAGCAATTGCAATTGGATCCATAAGCATCTACACATACTTCAACCAAATTACAATCAAATCCTCCTGGTAAATTATAAGTTACACATAAAGTGTAATTCGTATTTGGAGTTAAGCCTGAATATTCAGGATTGAAGCCGGAAGTTACACCATTTGCATTAGTGACTGGATTCGGAATAACATTTCCACAATCTCCATCGAGTTGTAATTCCCAACTAATCCCAATATCACCTGGCAGGCATAAGAAACTACCATCATCAATAATATTTGCAAAGCCTAAAAAACCTGAAGCATCTGAAGTTGCTGAGAAGCAATTGGTTATTGTGGCCGGGCCGGATATAGCACAATCTGGAGACCAGCATGATAAGTATGATCTGTCATTATAAGTTGGGACCGCACCTATTGGACAACTTGGTGAAGCGCAAGTTCCACAAGAGGACCCACTTCCACTATTATCATAAATCCATACCCAGTTTTCAGTTAAGCTGCTACAATCATTTGTTATAAATTCAATGTTAACACAAAAGTTATAGGTTGTATTAGGACTTACAGTATATAAATTACCATTTCCAAAAGGTGTTGGTCCATTTGAAGAAACTGTCGTACCACATCCAGATTCGTAAACATTAAATGTTCTATTAAAACAGTTTCCTGGTCCTAGAACACCAATCGCATTTACAAAACCAACTTCGGTCTCTGTCGGACTAGTAGTATATTGCCAACAAAGCTCGTAGTTTGTTCCTGAACTTGCGGGTAAATCAGGAGAAATATCATATAAAGCAGTAGTACTAAAAAAATCATTATAATCATTCTGAGCTTCACTCGGGCAATTGAAATGCGCCCCTCCACATACTGGATTATTACACTCGCAGGGAGAAGAGACAGTACCGCAATTAACACCTAAGTCTTCAATTATTATACATTGATTACTCCCAGAATTAGGACTTGAATCAAATAAGATCTCTTCTACACATCCAGCAATATCAACACAGATAACAAAGGTTACATCATTAGAAGCTGCTGAGAAGATACCTCCATGTTCATAACTTATAGCGTTGTTCATATTTTCATATGAGTTCCAATCTGAATCATTTACAATTGTATTTATAGTACTGCCAGTAGTAGCGTTTAAAGTTTCGGAAAGATTTCCGGAAGGAGAGAAAGAAGTAGGATACGTACCTGCAACAATTGATGGAGTATTGGATAGTGAATTGAATTGAAGAACAAATCCATAAAAACCAAGATCTAAGTTTCCAAGTTCTGTAGTGAGTGTCAGACAATACGTAGTTGTTCCATCTCCATTGTCTGTTTCACTGTTTATTACGATTGTACTTCCGTCGCAAGCATAGTTATTTATACTATGAATTAAGAGAAGACATAAAATTGCTAGTATTCGTATTATTCGTTTCATTTCAAAAGTAGTTGAGTGCCTTATTTGTGTAAGCCTTAAAATGAATTAGAGTGCTGGAGGGGATTTAATTTTTCATTTGGTTTTGCTCAGACAATTTAGATAAGAATCCCAACTGACATGCTTAATTATTGCCTGTAGATGTTTGAAAACCATGAATCAGGACGTCGTTACATGTACTGATTCATGGTTCCAATACATTTTGAATCAAATTTTAGGTTTACTTACACTTATCTTTATTAGTGTGCTGTTCTAGCGAATCTTATTTAAAAAACATCGTCTCTTAATTTGATAAAAAGAGGCCGAAATCGGTTATGGAAGCGAACTCAAACAATTTTTAATAGACCAAAACATTTAACCATGAAAAAAAATTACAGTCAACTTTATTGGACTTTAATCTTTTCTTTTTTATCTGTAAATACATTGTTGTGTCAAATTACTGTAGCACCTTTATCTTGCTACCCACAATACAATTCTGCATCTGAAATGGATGCTGCTGCTGTTGCAAGTGGTGGTGAAACACCATTTGCTACCTGGAAAGGAGTATATGATTTTGCTATTGCAAGTGGTGAGACTACTATTAATTTTGTAGAAGGCACCTATAAACCAGGAGTTCAAGGATTGGTATCCGACTGGGGAGATGCTAGCGGAGGATATAACTTGAACATTCCAGGGATGACAATAAATGGAAACGGAGCCGTAATCGATAACTCAGGCAATGGTTCTAGTGCTTTAGCATTTGCTACTATTGCAGCCAACAATGTTTCGCTTGATGGATTTACTTTTGTTGAATTTACAGGTAATAATGCTGGAGCAGTTGCTGTACTTTCTGGACTTACAGGGTGGGTAATTAGTAATTGCAATTTTGACCATAGCGATTGGGCTGGAGATGGCTTAGTTGTTAATCAAGGAATTGGCAGTAGTGGAATAATTACCGGATGTAACTTTTACAATCATATTCAATCTACTGGTAGTGCTATGACGGTAAATGGACCTGGAGGCACATTAAATATCGTAAATACTGTTTATAGTTGTAATAGTAGAATTGTTGCTGGAGGAGCTGTTCGTATTTTGGGAGGAGCCAATGTAACTTATGAATCTTGTACTTTTGATGGAAACATGACAAATTCTGCAAGTGGTGGTGCAATATCAATAGAAGATAATTCTCAAGTTAGCTTTAATAATACAGTTTTTACATGTAACAAAGCTGAAGTGAATGTTCAGGATGATGGCGGAGCGATGCATATAATCGAGGGGTCGAATGTAACCATTACTGGATGTAACTTTACCGGAAACGAAGCGAAGGATAAGGGAGGTGCAATTCATGTTGAAGGAGCTTCCTCAAGCTTAGTCACACTAAACATTTCAGGAACTGAATTTCATAATAATAAAGCTCAAACTGCTACATCATTTGGAGGTGCAATATATATAGATGACTTTACCGCTAATATTTCTGGTAACTATTTTATGGGCAATGAGTCCGTAGGAAGCAATTCTAACGGAGGCGGAGGTGCAATATATATATCTGCGGGAAACAATACATCTAGCTTAGTATTTGATAATAATACTCTGACAGGAAATACCTCTGGGAACGGAAATGGGAACGCTATTAGTACAGAAATAGATTTTCAAGGTACTGGAAATAATATAAGTGGGGATATTTATACTGCCTGTACTTCCCCCGGCCCTGGATTTTTTAATTTTGCTGGAGATGATTTTGATGGTGGACTAGCTAGTCAATGGACTGCAAGTTCGGGAACAACATTATCTAATAGTAGTGGGGACTATATGTTTATTGATCATTCAACCCAGGGATCCGTTTATTATGATGCTAGTACATCTCCTATGAATGCAACTTGTCCGTACAATACTACTTTTAATAGTAATTCTGAGAAAGTCACTTGGACCTTTACCATTAGTAACTCGACTGGCTTAGATGGCTTTGCGCCGAATGTTGACGGTATGGCCTTTGTATTAGGAGCTACGAATAGTGATTTTTTCGCAAATACTACTAATGGTTATGCCGTGTTTTTTGACAGGTTGAATAATACAGATATTGAACTTACATATTTTACCGGCGGTCTGTCAGCGGCAAATGCTACTCCAATTTGTTTTAATACTAATGGAATCAGTTCTGGAAATTCTTCTGCAAGTGTAAGAGTTACATACACCGCACCGGATTCATGGACTTTGGAATATGATTGGAGTAATGGTAGCGCTGGGGATTTAGACGTTGATCCCAGGGGAGATAATGGAAGTTGTATGGGGCCTTCAGAAGTTAGTGTGTCAGGAAACGATGCTACCTACACTGGAGTAGATCTAAAGTTTACAGGTTTTGCTATGTCAGGTAGTAATGGGATAAGAATTGACTATTATCATACAAAATTAGGAGAGGGTTGCACAAATGGGACAGGATGGTCTGGTACTCCAGCTGAAGCTACTTGTAACACTTGTTTGTTGACAACTAATCCATCGGATGACTGTGTAGAACAAGGATCAATTTCAGGAGTAACATTCGATGATTCTGATAATAATGGAGTTGATGATAGTGTTCCTTTAGATGGTGTCTTGGTTACTTTGTTTAATTGCGATGGGACTTCTACCGGGCGTTCTGTTTTAACAGGTTCATCAGGAACGTTTTATTTTGGTGAACTAGATCATGGTAATTGTTACTATCTTGAGTTTACTGCTCCAGGAGGGTTTGAACCGACTGTTCAAGATGCTCCTGCGGCGAATAGTTCTAATGATAGTGATGTAAATGCAAGCACCAATCAGTCTCCACAAATAACCATCAATACGATTTCTAGTTCTATAGATACAGATGATGATACTTCAAATGAAACTCATTATGTTACTGTAGATGCTGGTTTTACAAGTAATCCTTTGCCTGTTGAAATTTCCTATTTCAAAGGAACTGCAAAAAATTGTGAATCTGTGCTAACCTGGGGAACTGCCTCTGAGGAGAATAACGATTATTTTGAAATAGAAAGAAGTTCAGATGGTCGTGTTTTTGAAGTCTTAGGTATGGTTAATGGAAGTGGTACTTCTTCCACTTTTAGTCATTATTCTTTTACGGATAAGAGCCCTATTTTAAAAGATGGGAATTACTACCGATTAAAACAAGTCGATTTTGATGGATCTGTTAATTATTCTTCCTTTGTCACCATTGATCATAATGATTGTAAGGATCAGTTTGGAATTAGTAATGTTTATCCAAATCCTTTTAATGATGAATTGGAAATAGAATTAGGATTGTTGAGTGGTAATGAAGATGTGAAATTGGAAATGGTCGATGTTTTAGGAAACCGAGTTAGAATTGAAAATATTTCCCTACAGAATAATAGTAAGTTAACTATACCTACTAGTTCACTCTCCGCTGGAGTGTATTTCGTAAGGGTTTTTATAGAGGGAGAAGTTTTCACCGTAAAAACATGTAAGCATAAGCTTTAAGTATTAATGGAATGAAGCGGAGAAGTGTTTCTTCACTTCATTCTATTTTTTATATACTGATGATGATTTTTTGACGCGAAGTAGCTTGCTTATAAACAAACTATTTATTGTACTTGACGGTGGTTTGCATTTGCAAACCACCGTTGATGTTTGTATAGTTTGGTTATCATCCTCGAGAGTAATATAAAGTTCAATCAGATTCTTTGTTGTTTTTGAATTTCTATTAAGAGTAGGTTTAATTTAATGGGTTCAAAAAATAATTATCATGGGGTTTTACTGCTTATTGTAAAAAGTAATTGGATAATTGAAAATTTCCATCATTACTAATCCAAACAATATTGTTAATCCCTTTACTTATCTCATTATTTTTGATGCTTAGTGAGTACTTTGAGATTTCCTTTTGAATATTCAGAGGGTTTGAATACGTGATTCTCCCTAAAGAGTTAGTAATATAAATCATGCCTCTAATAGACTTTGATTTAAAAGGGAATTCAATATTTAGTTGCTGGTTTTGAAGCGGGTTTGGGTATATTTTTAATTTTAATAATTCCGGGTCACTTGGTGGATTCAAGTATGGAGTATTTAACAGCAGGTTATTTGCGTATTCGTATAATTGTAAACCACCTCGAATCCCGCCTGTGATTATAAACCCCTCAGTTGAATTTTTATATAGTGCAGTAGGACTGGCATTAGCACCAGTGTCAATTATCTGAAATTCGGGATTAGTTACTTCAAAGTTTGTGTAACCCTCGTCTACACCTTTAAAACTTATTATCTTTCCTTCAATATTACCTACAATTAAGATTCTTGATGAATCAGGATCAGAGGAAGGGTTAAATAAAAATGGAACAGAGTATCCTAGATTGGAGTTATTGGGGCGAACATCTATAGACCCATAAAAATCACTTTCTAATTCAAAATTAAACTGTGCTGAAGTTCCAGTATTTTTATAGTAAAAAACTCTCCCTTGTGCTTCTCCTGAAATAATATCAAAATCCCCATCCTTGTCTATGTCCGCTAAATATGGTGTTGAGAAATATCCAACATCCAAACCCAGGTTTAAAATATTGTTTAGGTCGAAACTCATACTTTCTCCGACCGAAGCTATATTTTCCATAAAGTAAAGATTTCCAAAATATTCCCCTAGTACTAAATCTTTATCCCCATCTGAATCTAAATCTTCAAAGGTGGTTTTTATGTGAGAAAAATTAAGACTGCTTAGCCCCATCCAGTCTTTTTCAATTAGTTTGAAAGATGGTGAATCCAGAGATCCGATATTCTCGTAGAGACTTAAGTATGATGTGTAAATATTTGCATTTTCTCCAGAAGCTAAACCTCTATTACTAATAATAAGATCAGGTAAATCGTCCGAGTTATAATCTGTAAAAGTAGGATTGTTATAGGCACCATTATCTATCATGTTGTCTTGTAAAAAGTTGTCTTTTACAAATTCCCATTCTGGCCATTCATTTTCATTATT
>JAHDIP010000306.1 GCA_020630735.1 Saprospiraceae bacterium
TGCCTACCGGCAGGCAGGTCTCCAAATCGGGAACTTATTATTCACCCATTACTAATTAAAGACTACTATAACAGCTAATTCTTTATACACTTGGTGTTAGAGGGCTATTGTATCAGAAATCAAAATAAAACCAGCCCTACTGGAATCCAATAGCGCAAATTAAAAGATAATATTAGTGATTTTTTTTTACTCTTTGACTAATATTTTAATAAAATCGTCGAATTCTTTTTCAAATGCAGCATACTTACTCGTCGCTGGTCCTGAAAAACCAGTATGTATACGTCTTACCTTCTCGTTTTTGTCAATAAAGATCATAGTAGGATACGACAATATGTGGTTGAGCATGGGTAAGGTTTTGGCAGCCTCTTTTTTATTGTAATGACCAGCATAAACCATTTCGTAATCAATACCAAAAAGGTCTTTGTACTTTCGGATTGCTGCATTAGATTTGTCGGCATCTTTATAACGTTCGTAAGCTAGAGAAATGATCTCGAAATCTAGATTAGGATGTTTCTTTTTGTAGTCAACTAAAAAAGCTGTTTCATCTCTACAATTTGGACACCATGTCCCTAATATTTGGACAATTTTGACTTTATTTTGATATGCTTCGTCTGCCAAGGAAATCATCTTTCCTGCGGGGTTTGCAAAAGCAAATTCTATTTTATCGTAGCCTTCATTCAAGTAAGTTAAAGAATCAGGATTGGTTAGTTCTATATCAGGATTTTTGCTTGCCTTCCACATCGTTTGATAATGTTTACCTGATCGGAAAGAACCCAACAAACTATTGTCTTCTTGAATTTTAGCTTCGAAAAGAAAAGCATGTGAACCATCAAAACAGGATAAATACATTTTGTTGTCTTGGACTGTACCTTCCAAAAAACGATAATCGCCCGTTTCAGTTCTAAAAGTACCTAGCAGGTGATTGCCATTTTGTTTAAATTCCCCAATTGCTTTTTCTGGATCATCACCATCGATACCAAAGTAAGTTTCCCATTTGCCTGTAAGATCTAATTTTGGCTCTTTTTTCAAACGTGTAAAACGATGATCTTGACCAAACCAAGCGACAAAAGGGATGCTATAATTCTTTTTACTTTTTACAATCCATTCACCTTCTAATACTTTTTCAGAATAAATCGCTCGTATATACGACTCGTAGATAGGGATGTCAATAATGAGGGTATCTTTAGCTGTTGATCGATCTAGCCCATATGTAATGTCATGAATAGGTATGCGTTCTTCACCGTTAATAATCTCGATATAGAAATCGTCTTCAGTAGTATATTTTACCTCGAAGGTAAAAGGTAACTCTCCATTAGAGACTTCTTCAAATTTTAGATTAGCAGCGTCTTGGCTTCGAGTGATATCTTCCTTATCGGAAGGAGGTACTAATTTTAGAACGGCTCTCCATGGACCTGGGGCTAATTTAGAATGAGGATTTTCCATCACTAAACAGGCATTTGTGCTGATTATTAGCATAAATAGAATAAAAAAAATATAGTTTTTCATTATCTTGCAATTGGTTAAGAACGCAATATAAGACTACTCACTTGAATATTTAAACCCATGAAAAAAGAATTCGTCTTATTCACATTATTATTTATTTTAAGTTGTTCATCTCTTTGGGCTCAAAAGCCTATAACTGAAAAACAAACATACAACTATTTTGTTGATGAGTATGGTGCGCATCAATACATCATTGTTTTAGAAACGACAGATGTCAGCAATTTTAAAAAAGAATTAGTCACCTTCTTAAAAGAAACCGACCATTTACATCTTGAATCATCTTTTATCTATTTGGCAACTAAGGAGGGAGATATTCCTTGTGTTATCTTAAAGCATTTGAACAATGCCGAAGAAGCCTCAACTTTTAATCAATTATTTGAAGAAAAGCTAGCTGCACAAATAGATAACCTCAAAGAAAGTTTTCCGATGAGTAATGTGAATTTTAAGAACGTTATGATTAGAGGAACATACGAGGGCTATACTGCTTTTGCCGAAGAACATTATTAATCCTTTTCTACCTTATAATACAATTGGACTAGACCAGTTGAAAATGTTTTTGTATCAGTGAGTTTCAATGTTATCCGATCAGAGATATCGGCGAAAAGTGGTTTGCCTTTTCCTAGTAGGAGAGGATGTATAGAGATGATTAGTTCGTCTACGAGCTTTAATCCCAAGAAGGTTGAGGTAAGATTTGCTCCGCCAAACAGCCAAATATCTTTCCCTGATTGTTGTTGAATTTTTTTGACTTCTTCGGCTATATTCCCATTTATGATGGTACTATCTTTACTTATGTTTTTTAGTGTAGTCGAAAAAACAATATCCTTCTTTCCTGGAAAACCTTGAGGCATCAATTGCTGTTGCAGCTCATAGCTTTTGCGACCATAAAAGATAGTATCGACACGATTTAGAAAATCAGTCATTGAATAATCTTGATCGGTGAAGCACCAATCAATTTCGCCTTTTTCACCTTCGATAAAAGAGTCGAGGCTTGTACACAAATTTAGAATTACTTTTCTCATACGATAAAGGTAAAAAAATAATGCCCTGAACGAAAACGTTCAAGGCAAGTTTTATGTGTTATCATAGTGTAAAAGTGGTTGCCATTCTTCGAATGGTCTTTTAACGTGCCGTATTTGGCTATAGTGTGTTTCTTATTTACTTCTTACTTGATTCGCCTTTAAATTGTTGTTCTTTATTCCTGAACAATACATTAAAGGTAGTCAAACTACCATAAATACGTGTGATATACTGCTGAAGATCAACTTTTTCTTCGTCCGACAGCTTTTTACTGCTATTAATACGTTGTTCCATCACTCGCAACCGATCACGCACCATTACAATTTTATGGAAAAAAGTATCGATGGGCATTTCTTTAGACTTGAGATTATCGTCAGCAGGTTTTAATATAAGCGTACCATCTTTCCATTTTTCGCCAAGTGGTACTACTTCCGAAAACCCATTCCAAGCTCTCATAATTTTCATCAACGATTTTTCAGCTTCGTTGAAAGAAACATTTGCCTCAGGAGGTACTGCATCAATAACTTCCCAATTGTCATAATCTTTCAATACTTTTTTGATGCCATGCATGGTATAACATACTTCGTATGCTGCTACGTGTAATCGGATAATAACACCATCTCCATACGATGGATGTTTTATTCTAGAACCGACGCCTAAGATTTGGGTAGTAACTTCGTTCATGATAATAGTTCGTTAAATTGTAGTTTATTTAAAACGCAAGATATTAAAAAAATGTTACAATTGAAACCATCTAATTTGATCTAAAATTGGCAATAGTATTATCATGTTGACTAAAAATAAGCCTAAAGCTGGGGGTAAGATTTTGACATTTTTTGTCATTTGTAATAGGAGCTTTTAGGCTGATATTTGAAGTAGATTTTTTATTAATAATTGAGTTGTGAACAAAAGCTAGATCCGAATAAAAGGAGTTTGACAATTGGGATATTAAATTGGAAAAATAAAAAATGGTTTGTTCGATCACAAAAGATAAACTGTTCAGTTCTACTTTCGGCTCTAGATTTTGTTCCCCTTCAATATAAGATTAGGAATAGTAGGGAAATTATGAGGCATAAATGAAATTATAATTATCCACCATATATCAGGAAGTTATTGCATTAGGCATTATGCCTAAAATATTACTTATATTTTATTCACTCTAAATCTACTGAATATGGAAATCTACACAACCTTTAAATTTTCTAAAAAAGTCCCCATTAAACTGAATCTTTATATGTCAGACTTTCAAGGTTTTGACTATAAATTTAACTCTTCATAATTAAAATTGTTAGGCAACTACTTTTTGAGTAGGTGTTATTGAGATGGGATTTGTTGTACTTGTTGCAATAAATCCCACTTTTATGTAGCGTAAAGCAAACAATAGTAAAACTATGTAGCCTTTAAAGCTTCTATTTTTTTCATCACCTCTTCCGATTTACTGATCAAATCTGCATAAGCTCTTAAGTCTCCCGAACGTTGTACGTCTTTCGCTTCTTCTAAAATAGCAGCATATTCCTTTTCCAATCTCTTAACAGGGTCTTTCTTAAATAGTCCAAACATCTTGTTGATTTTAAAATGATATTAAGAAGTTGTTTAAAAAGTATCTTAATGTCTAGAAGCAAATCATTAGTAGCCAGACTCTTTAGCTTTTTTTCGTCCCGTAGCTATGGCTACGAAACTCAAAAAGAGCTTCGATCTGACAACCAAGCATTTACTTTCAACTATCAACATACTTTTTAAACAACTTCTAAAGTAATAATCAGTAAACACGAATCTTTTGCTATAAGTTTATAATTTTAACTAGAATTTGTAAAGTATGGCAAAACAATTAGTTTTTATTTCAATAATAGCAGCTTTAGTAGCTTGTCTAGCCGATGTCCTTTTATTATACCACCCTTCGGGCAATTACCATATTGGAGACTATGCCTTTTTAAAGGAAATATCACTTGATCGAATGTTAATTGGTCATTATTTAGGGATCTTGATTATTCCTTTTGAGCTGCTTGGTATATGGGTTTTTATAAATACATTTAAAGAAGTATCAACAAAAAATAGGCAATTTGCTTTTGCCATAGTTATTTTTGTTTTAATAATAGGTGTTGCCTACCACGGAATGTTAGTTTTTGTAGCAGAAGCCATTCAACAAAATGGGGTAGAAGTAGCTCAAAATCTCAGAAGATACTTCGAACCTTTAAGTGTAATACTAGGAGTTATCTTTGTGATGTTGTGTAGTACGATGATTTATGCTTTACAAAAAGGTTGGAGTACACTATCCAGTCAGTTAGTTTGGTTTAATCCGATTTTAGTTTATTTACTATTGATAGGTCTTTACATCTTTATTCCTTCTATTGGAAATTTATTAATTGTGACTGGCTTTAATTTTTCAATTGCGATATTCTTAGTTGCTGTTTATAAGGATTTAAACTGAAACCAAAATAGTTTTCGGATTATCAAACGATTTTTATATTGTCCATTTCAATTCAATTTTTGTACCTTGGCAGCACTAAAACACAAATTATAAATTAGCACTTTTTTATTAATCAAAAAATATTTAGTAACAGACAAAAAATGAGTCGATCATTTTGAAATAGAGATGATGTTTCTAGACGATTCAAAAAATGCATTAACGATGGCTTGTACCTAACTGGATACAAGAGCATCGTTTTCAAGGCTTTTTGAAGGAGCATAGGAACATAAAATCATTAGCAAAATGTGGTAGTTATTATTTGATCGTTACTTACCTAAAACGAGGAATCAAATATATTATCGAAATGGTTACAAAAACTACTTTAACTATCCTTATTTCTATTTTTATTTTTCCAAACCTGTATGCACAACTAGTTCCTGGGCATCCTGACAATTCTGTTTCCAGTAAGGAATTTGTCGAAATGGGTATTCCCAATTTAGAAAAGCCTTGGTCTGTTGAAGAATATAAAGAAGCCTTCGTCGTACTTCGAAAAATTAAAGAATTAGATAAATACTCACTGCCTCGATACGATAGTAAGCATTCTAAAGATGTTTTTGCCCGAATGACGAATCGAGAAAATTTAGCATTACTAAATGACAACAATTACGATATTAGAAGTCGTTTGGATAAATTAAATACCTATGCTAATGTGCCGTCTCAAATGATTTATTTTTATGCTGAAGAAAATAAACCTACCGAACGTTTCGGGGCAGAGCTTTTGAGATGTATGCTGTTTGGTGCACAATTATCAAATAATGCTGTCTTGCTTTTAAGAGAATTAAAAAAAGAATTAGGCGAAGAAGGAAATGAGGTTGCCATCAAAGAAGGTATGAATGAAATGCAGCAAGCACACCAAACGTCTATTTTTAGTTTGATCAATGTTTTTGAAAATAATTATGAACGATTTGATATTTATGAATTAGAAACTTGTGCAAAGGAACTGATTGACTTTCTGCCAAAAATAATCCCTCAGTTAGCAGAAGATGATCAAAAAGCTATAAAAATGAAAATAGAAGACATTGCAAAGAAGCATTCTTACAAGTCTATACGTTCAGCATTTAAGAAACTTTGTAAGAAGTTGAAATAAAATACAAAAACGGGTTGAAGGACAAGCTAGATTATATTTTTTTGTATGAAAAATTAAAAAATATTTCTACAATAATTTGGTCAATTAAAATTAGTGACCTACATTAGCATAATAATAAAGTCCAACCATAAGATTACTCCGTTCTAAGAACACCTGATAAAAAGTCCATTTTACACCACTAAAGTAGTGTCTGTTATTAGCAGCATCTATTTTTGAATTTTTGTTATCAAAGCACACACTAAG
>JAHDIP010000307.1 GCA_020630735.1 Saprospiraceae bacterium
ATTGTGCGAATCTAGTTATACCTTGTTACAGTCTATTTTCTCTAACTTCATAAATATATCCACAATTTAAGAGGCTTTTTGGAGAGAAATGTAACTACTTTTGCAAAAGATAAATTTATATTTATCTAATATTAATTCAAAATTGTCGTTTTCTCATTTTGGGAAGAAAATTTGCAATAATTGCAACAACTATAAATACTATTGCAATAATTGCAACACTAGATATGGCTATTTTTTATCATTTAATGAGAAATAGATTTTGTACTAGCCCTTAAATTCTTGCTAAATAGTTTTACTTTTGGAAATGGATTTAAAAATTGACTCTCGGATAAAACTGAATAATGGTGTTGACATGCCGCTCTTTGGGCTTGGTGTTTATCTCAGCAGCGAAGGTGATGAATGTATCAATGCTATTAATTGGGCATTAGACACAGGCTACCGATCTATAGATACGGCAAGTTTTTATAATAATGAAACAAGTGTAGGTAAAGCCGTTCGGGAAAGTAGTATTCCTAGAGAAGATATTTTTGTAACGACAAAATTATGGAATAGCGATCATGGTTACGACAATACGCTTCGAGCTTTTGATAAAAGTATAAAGTTGCTTGGGTTAGATCAAGTTGATTTGTATTTGGTACATTATCCTGTTCAAGACATTCGCAAAGAGACGTGGAAGGCAATGGAGCGTATTGCCGAGAGTGGTGCTTGCAGAGCAATTGGGGTGAGCAATTATTTGACAAATCATTTGGAAGAATTACTAGCGAGCTGCAACATTCCTCCAACAGTCAATCAAATTGAATTAAGTCCTTATTGTTTTCAATCTCGGATGGATACAGTAGCACTTTGTCGCCAAAACAATATTGCTGTAGAAGCTTATAGTCCTTTAGTACGTACCAAAGTTTTTGATGATCCAAAATTAGTGACGATTGCTGAACGTTATTCAAAAACACCTGCACAAATTTTACTTCGTTGGGCATTACAAGAAAATATAATTATCATACCCAAATCAAGTAACCAAGAACGTATTGAGCAAAACGCTGACCTTTTTGACTTTCAACTTTCGACTGAAGATATGGATTTGCTCAATAGCTTTGACAAAAACTTACTCGTCTGTTGGGATCCAAGTATTACTCCTTAAGATATGAATGTAGCAAATTATCTGAAACGGATAGGCATGACCGTAAAACCTCAACTTAATGTTGATGGGCTTCGGGTATTGCAACAGCTACATCTGTACAAAGTACCTTTCGAAAATTTAGACATCCACTATAAGAAAGATATTGTGTTGGATATTAATGCTATTGAAGAAAAAATAGTCCAACAAGGACGTGGTGGTTTTTGCTACGAATTGAATGCACTTTTTTACACCTTATTACAAGAATTAGGCTTCGATGCTAAAATAGTGTCTGCTAGAGTACGAGACGATGAAGGTGGCTTCGGTGCAGAGTTCGATCATATGACAATTATTGTTCGATTAGACGAAGACGAATGGCTCGTTGATGTTGGCTTTGGTGATTTTATTTATGCACCACTAAAAATCGAATTGGATACTATTCAAAAAGATAAATGGCAGTTTTACAAAATTGTAGAACATAATAATACATTTCACAAAGTGCAAGAGTCGAACGATGCCCTCTTTTTTGCTGATCAATTTATTTTCTCTACCAAAGCTCGAAAATTGCAAGAGTTTAGAGGAATGTCTTACTATCATCAGACTTCGCCTGACTCTAAATTTACACAACAAAAATGTTGTACTATCGCCCTACCCGATGGTCGGATAACGCTCACCGATTCCAAATTTGTTCAAACTAAAAATGGGGAGCGGAATATCAAAAATATTCGTTCAGAAAAAACATTCCTTCGTTTATTAAAAGAGCATTTTGACATTGTTCTTTAAAATAAGTCGTTGATAAAAATACTCCATCTTTTCAGCCTGACAAAAATAGAGATAGTCAATTGCTTTACAACAATTGACTATCTCATCGTATCTAAAACAATAGTTATTTTTTTTAATTCTTAATCACTTTTCGACTTGCTATTTTTCCATCATTAATTAATTTGACAATATAGATACCCACTGGATAATTTGCTAAATCTATAGTTGTTTTGAAGTCATTAGTAGCAGCCGAATAAATGCGTTGACCTACACTATTATATACTTCTACTTGAAGCGGTAAGGCTTCTTCGAACTCTATAAAAATTTGATCCGTTGTTGGGTTTGGATATAAGTCAAAAGAAGTACTTAGAATGTCATCTGTACTACTCGTAACCATACAACCTTGATCTGACCAAACAGGATCTTGTAAATCAGGGCTTGAACTATTCCCAACCTGTGCATTATATTGTCCTGTTTTATCCGTAATGATTTGCCCATCGCCATCTGTCATTTCCCAATAAGCCAACAAGCCAGGTGTATCACCAGCAATACTAATACCCATACTTTCTTGAATTTCTGCTTCGGTACGCGCTACATTCCAAATACGTACTTGAGAAATTAGACCATTGAAGGTATTATTTGTAGCACGATCTTGACCTATTCGGAATGGTTGGTCTAAATTAACGAATCCAGCAGTAACAATATTTACTGCCCCAAAAAGTAAGCCATCAATATAAAAAGATATTTGACCATTCCCTCTAGTAATAGCAACATGATGGCAAGTATTGTCCAAAACAGTTCCATTAAATGAACCATTATTAACTATCTTATAATTGAACTCATCAACTTGCACACTAAGCAATTTGTATAACGATCCTCCCCATTGATTGTGTAAAAAAAACATAACACCACCACCACTAGGGTTAGTACCTCTTGAAGAAAAAATAGTAGGGTGTGAATTTTGAGCATTTGCATCTCCTTGTATCCAAGCTTCAAAAGTAAAATTGCCTGTGCCTATAGAATTTAATGGACTATCAGCTACAACGACGTAATCATCTTGACCATCAAAATATAAGCTGTTTGATGTCTGAGCGACTAGGTATAGGTGACAGATACTTAAAAAGAAAACCGTTGAAATTGTACATAAATTAATTTTCATATTTTTTATATTTAAATTTGTTAGATAATTTTCGGCTATGCGACTAGCTGAAAATTGCACTTTAGCAATCAGTATTTTTCACCACTTTTTCACATTGAAATAATCATGCTGTTTCTTTAGGATGAAGGTTAATATTTCTCTAAAGGCATTTAGATATTTAACAATATTAAAAACTTTAATAATAATATCAAAAAGAATACCTAAAAAGTATTTTCAAAAAGATAGCTAATTATCTGACAGGTCATCTTGTTTTACTTCTCTTCGTCACAAATGAATCTGTCCAAATATGCTTCGAAAGATCAATTTCAAATGATAAAAATTGATATTCAGTTTACGTATCATCGTTGGTAATCTCTTTTCTGTATTCACTTTCAACTTTTGGTCATCAGATAATCATTTAGTTTGATACATAAGATACTTATAAGACACTCTTTTTGCTATACATAAAATTGCCAGACAGCATTATTAAAATAAGTTTTATCATCTATTCTCACATCTACAAAGCACCATAGTGACAGAATGACACTTAAACCCAGTTATTCCTGCCACATTTTCCGTTTATTTCAATTGGTACATTTATCGCTGCAAATCAAGCACAACCAAAACCCACCATTTTTAATCAAGTAATGAATATCATAATTGATCGTTCATTAGTCCCCCATTTTTCTTCATTCAAAAAACAAAGAAATGTTACAATTCTTATCCAACAATTCTACCCAAGAACAAACAACTAAGAATCAATTAAGTGATGGCGAGCTTCTTGATGCTTATTCAAATACAGTAGTGCGAGTTACTAAAAAAGTGAGTGATGCTGTGGTACAAATAAAGGTAAAACATACTGTTCCTAAACGGCGTAGAGGCGCAAAACCAAGTCAATATGGAACAGGTTCTGGTTTCATTATTTCTAGTGATGGTTTTATCGTGACGAATAGTCATGTCGTAAATGGGGCTGCTAAAATAGATGTTACCTTACAAGATGGACGGCTATTTAAAGCAACATTAATTGGACTTGATCCAGCCACTGATATAGCCGTTTTGCAAATTCATGCGGACAATTTAAGTACGGTTGAGTTTGGTAATTCGGATAACTTACAAGCAGGACAATTGGCTGTAGCCATTGGAAATCCGCTCGGTTTTCAGTATACCGTAACGGCTGGTGTGGTAAGTGCATTAGGCCGAACACTTCGCTCCGAATCTGGTCGCTTGATCGATGATGTTATCCAAACGGATGCTGCATTGAATCCTGGCAATTCGGGTGGTCCTCTCGTCGATTCTAATGGCAAAGTGATCGGGGTAAATACGGCTGTTATCCTTTCCGCTCAAGGTCTATGTTTTGCGGTAGCAGCTAATTTAGCTAAGTATGTTGTCGGCAAATTAATTTTAGAAGGGAAAGTGCGTAGAGGTTTTATTGGTATCTCTGGACAGTTTGTACGTTTGCATCAAAATATTGTGAAGCATCTTCAACTCAAAGTAAAATCTGGCGTACTCGTACAAGAACTCGAAGCAGATAATCCTGCTTATAATTCAGAACTTACACCTGGCGATGTAATCATCGGTTTAAACGAACATGATGTTCATACGATTGATGACTTGCACAGACTACTCGACGAATCGAGTATCGGTAAAAGAGTGACGTTGAACGTTCTAAGAAAAAGAAAAATTCTACAGGTTGAAGTTATTCCTGCTGAAATGAATTAACAAGTCATTGACTATTTGTTAACAGGTGTTTTCTATAAATGGCTTTATCTTGAGCGAAAATTAGCTTATGATAAAGTCATTTTTGTTTATGCAAAACAGCTTTTTTATAAATTGAATTGTTTGTTCTTTTTTACCGAAAAAAAGAACGAAAAATCTCGACAAAAAATGCAATTTTAATTTATTATGAATGCTTCGATTAGAGAGATATTAGTTCTTAACTTGGCTGCTTCGTTTGAAAATCCTACTTTCCTGATCTTTTGTTACTCTTTGTTTCTACTTTGAAGCTTTATTGCTGGTGTTTAGGGTTATTAATAACATAAGCCACTTCGATATAGCAAAAGCTCAAAACCGTTGACGGATTTTTTCTTTTTAGCAATTGCATTTTCTGACTTTCCCTTTCTCTAAGGTGGGAGAATAATTTACAACTATCGCAAAACCAAACGTAAAATTGAGCTTATGATAAAGTCATTTTTGTTTTAACAAAACATCTTTTTATAAATTGAATTGTTTGTTCTTTTTTACCGAAAAAAAGAACGAAAAATCTCGACAAAAAATGCAATTTTAATTTATTATGAATGCTTCGATTAGAGAGATATTAGTTCTTAACTTGGCTGCTTCGTTTGAAAATCCTACTTTCCTGATCTTTTGTTACTCTTTGTTTCTACTTTGAAGCTTTATTGCTGGTGTTTAGGGTTATTAATAACATAAGCCACTTCGATATAGCAAAAGCTCAAAACCGTTGACGGATTTTTTCTTTTTAGCAATTGCATTTTCTGACTTTCCCTTTCTCTAAGGTGGGAGAATAATTTACAACTATCGCAAAACCAAACGTAAAATTGAGCTTATGATAAAGTCATTTTTGTTTTCTATAGGAGTGCTTTGTATTTTTGGAGCTTGTAATCCACCAAACAAAGACTCGGATAAAACTCCTGCTAAAAATGTTTATCAAATGGATCTTGCTCACTACGCCTATTGTTCTGAAACCATCTCAGAAAAAACACAACCAATGACTGTCATTTGTTTCGACTCTTCTGATATTCATAGAGGTGAAGCTAATGCTGGAGATGTGTTACACTATGTGTACGAATTTACCAATGAAGGCGATGCACCTTTAATCATTCAAAACACAAGGTCAAGCTGTGGTTGTGTAGTACCGAGGTGGCCCAAAGATCCTATCCCGCCAAAAGGAAAAGGAGTGATCGAGGCAAAATTCAATACGAAAGGAAAAAAGGGAAAACAGTCAAAACGATTAACGCTTACAGCGAATACGATTCCATCTAGTATATCTCTTACCTTAAGGGCTTATATTATTCCAGATTCGACATTGAACTTATTTAGAAATGATAGATAAGTAACGGTCAAATAATAACTTCCCGATTTGTGGCTGGTATTTTAGAGTTGCAGACCCGACCGCTAGCGGTTCATTTCGTTGAAAAGATTTCCAAAATCTTTTCTGCTTTGCACCACTGCATTCATGTCGAAAATACTCGTGATAGCTGGGCTATGGCTGGGTTGTACCTCTAGGTACAAGCTCGTCCAA
>JAHDIP010000308.1 GCA_020630735.1 Saprospiraceae bacterium
AGCATAAAATTTAGATCCTCATAACCGTCTAGTTGTTTGACTTCAACTTCCAGACCATATAGCTCTAAGGCCAATTCTTTTACCTTTTCTATTGTCATACTCCTTTTTTTAAGAACCCTAAAATTCTGTATAAATCCGTATCAATCCGTGTCACCTATTTCACTTATCATCAAATTACATCCTCTGATATCGCTGGCATCGGAGCGACCTAAAATTTCGAATGAACCATCATCGTATAATCGTCCGATGTCGTCGGTAGCGATAAAGCTACAACTATCGAGATTGGCTAAGTCGATAATATTGACTCCACCAGATCGTCCATTTTTTTGAAGACTGAAAGGGTCTGTTAAATCTCGAATCAATATCTTCATTGTAGGATTGCTATAAAATCGTTTACCTTTTTTTAAGTAGGCTTGCGAAAGTAATTCTGTCATTCCATATTCTGAATGAATCGACTCAACATTAAAAGCGTTTTTTAATGTAGCATGCAATTCTTCTCGGGTCAATTCTTTACGTCGTCCTTTCATGCCACCTGTTTCCATAATGGTGATGCCTGATAAATCTATTGGGTATTGTTCGGCTAAATCTAATAATGCGAAGCTTACTCCTATTAATAAGGTAGGCCTTTTCTGTTTTTTACAAAACTGTAATGTTTTGACTAATTGCTCTACATCATGTAAGAAAAACCCACTTCGTTCATTTTTGGATAAACGTATAAAATGATCGACCATCGCCACCAAAGAAGAGCCCTTTCGCTCTAGATACGAAGGTAACAAAGCTAGCACACAATAATTAGAAATAGCACCATAAGAATGTTCAAATCCTCGAAGGCTACTTTCCTTATAAAAAGCGAGGTCTCGGATATAATGTTTAGAAGGAGTTTGCCCCGTTGTTCCACTAGATTCGAAAATCGCCTCTTCTTGCCATTCTCCAGTTTTGATTGCATAATTTTTGAATAACTGTATGGGTAAAAAGGGGATTTTGGTCGTATCGGTAATTTCCTCTACTTTTCTGCCCAACAAAGACAAAAATTTGCCGTATAAGGCATTATGTGTAGCCTGATAGTGAACCGTTTTAAGGGCTAATTCTTCGAAATTGGCAGTTGATATATGATTAATTTGCGTTATTAGTTCTTTTCTACTAATTTGACTACTCATAAAAACAAAAGTCTTAATTTTTTCGTTAAGTAACTAGGAAATATACCTATTATGAAGATTTTAAATGTTGTACTCTTTGGTTTATTACTTTTAGCTATCGGATGTACCAAACCTCCAGACTATCCTGACGAGCCTGTCATTGAATTTTTGAGAATGACTAAAACCTCGATGGAACAAGGTGCATTAAATAACGATTCACTAACAATTACCATAAGTTTTACAGATGGCGATGGCGATATAGGGAATGAAGATTCTGAAAATGCTCAACAAATCATTAGTGCCTTTTTTACAGATACTCGAACTGATTATGAGTTTTCACCTACTTTTGCTATTCCTCATATTCCAGACCAAGGGGCAGGAAATGGAATCTCTGGTGAGATAAATATGTCCATCTTTACATCCTGTTGTCTGTATCCTGATGCTACGCCTCCTTGTACGGCCTCATCAGAATATCCTGAAGATATGTTGAGTTATAGAATAAAAATTGTCGATCGAGCGGGTAATGAGAGCAATGTCATTGAGACTCCTCCAATTACGCTGCTTTGTAATTAATTGCTCATCAGACGTAAAAAAGCTGTGAAAAGAATAGGTGTTCTTTTCACAGCTTTTTTAGTTAACCAATGTTTGGTATTGTTTAATCAGCCAATCTCTTTCGGCTAGCAATTCAGTCTTTGTAATTTCTTCACCCAAGGTTGCTATTCTTTTTTTGTGTCTGCGTACTAATTGAAAAAGAAGTTCACAGAAATTAAGACAAGATTGCTTGATGCTTAGCGAAATCTTTTTGTTCCGTTTTAAAAAAATCGTAAATGCACTAATCAAGGAAAGTAGGGGTTCAGTCTCTTCATTTTCATAATAAATTTTTGCCAATAAAATACGTGCACCTAAGTAGTAATTCAAATCTGAGAAGCTTACTTTAGCAAGCTGTTGTTGCGCTTCATTATATGCTTTACTTGCATAATTTACTTCTGCGAGATTATAGTTTAACGCATTTTCCCGAAAAGCAAGGGGTAGTATCTTCGACTTTTCTTCGATGAATTGTTTAATCCAGTGATCCTTTTTAACTTTTAGAGCTAGTTTTACGACATTTCCAAAAGTCCAAGGAGATAGTTCTCCATTATCTAAAAGTATCTTTTTGTCAATGGCTTCTAGGTATAATTCTAATGCTTTTTTTCGATAGCTTAAGCCTCCGATTCTTAGTTTTCTGAGTGCATGATTAATCGCAGCAAGGTATAATTCTCGAAGCGTAGAAATATCTGTTTTTAAGCTTGGCAGATGAATTTGATTTAAAAACTTTTCGAAGTTCGATTCATTCGTTGGATCATCTAACATCTTCCACATCAGGTAATAAGATTCTATAAGTGGGTCTTCAAAAAAAGCTTGCTCCTCCAAATATAAAAACCAGCTTGGGGTTAATTTTTTTTGATATTGACCTTGAAAAATCGCTGCCCTATTCAACATATCGCAGGCATTCCGCAAACGATTCAAATAATAATAACGATCATAACTCTTAGCTAAGTCTTCAATATTTTTATCAAATTGTCGAACACGTTTTTTTTCAAAATGATGTTCCTTTGCTTCATAAAATTTTAACTCTTGCCAATATGTTTTTTGTTCAACATTAGAATGTTTTTCTTTTAATTGTTCCCAATTGCGCAATGACTGCTGATAACTCTTTTCCAAATTACGCTTTGTATAGATATTCATTTGATCAAGTAGTACTTGCTGTTTATCTGACTCATAGTTTTCAATTAACCAAAACCGTGTAATGAGCTTTGCACTATTACTAATCACATAGCGGTAACGTTTATCATCATATTTTTCATCAGGATATGCAACTTGATAAAGCTTATATTTATCTACTGTTATGTCATCAAAATGCTCAAGAAGGTAATGAATTAATCGTTTTACTGCCTTATCTTTATTGAAATACATAGCATGTATAAATACTTCTAAAGAAGTACGCTCTTTGTCCGTACATTTCGACAATAAATCGATTAATTTATTTTTCCTCATTTTTGACAAAACAAATTTTCAAATATTATTTTTCATAATGTATTTAACATAAAAACTCGATTATCAACACTTAATTATTTAATAGCAACTTTAAACAATCAAAACAACCATATTCTTTCTTGACAAATATAATATTTTGTATTTGATAAGCCTTATTCTAAGGCTTATATTTGTGTTATGAATTATCCAAATTATATCTCATTGCAAAAAATAGGCTTACTCATACTTTGCTTGTGCTTTTATTCAACATCAAATGCACAAATTTGGCCTGGTGATGCCAATAATAATGGTATCGTAAATACAATAGATGCCTTATATGTTGGTTGGGCATTTGGTAGTACTGGCAATGAACGATCTATAATGGGTACAGGCTGGCAAGATGCTGGAATACCAAATATGGATTGGGCACAAGAATTTTCGGATGGAATAAGTTATGCCTTTGCAGATTGTAATGGTGATGGAGTTATTAATGATCTAGATTTCGAAGTTATTATTGTCAATTATAATCTTGAACATGGTCAGATGACATCTGACGGGTATGCTAATGCGGGAATCAATCAAGGACCATCTTTAGAATTAATACCAAGTAGTGATACTTATATTGAAGGAAACACTATTAGCATTGATATAGCTTTGGGTAATAGAAATTATCCTGTCGAAGCTTTTCACGGTATTGCACTAGAAATGAGTTATAGTAGTGTCAATAATACTGGAATACTGGAAGTTGGGTATGAAGAAGATGGTAATTCTTGGGTCAACGAACAGGCTTCTACTTATGAACTTTTAAGACATAATAATGATACAGATAAAATAGAATTGGTGGTTACTCGTAAAAACGGTATAACAACAGGTGGTAATGGTAAAATAGGTACCTTATATATCATTATCGAGGATATCGTTCTTAATTTTGAAAGTGACACGATTCAACTTAATATTGATAATGTACGAATGATCGGCGAAGATTTTAATACCACTCCTGTCGTTCCAGCTTCAACGGAGTTTGTAGTACTTCGAGAAGATCCTTGTGCTTTTGAAATCACTTATCAAGAACAATCTTGTTCTTCCTATACCTTCTTTTCTGCTAATCAAGAAGACCTTGATTGGACAATTAATGGTGAATATTTCACTTATGCACCAGCTTTAGATTTTAATCCTTCTAGTGCAGGTACCTATGTAATTTGTGGTTTGCTGGAAACGCCTGACTGTCCACAAGGAGCTGAAGTTTGTCAAACCATTACGGTTGCCGAAGATTGTTTCTATAATTGCGATTTACCTATTGGTTTTGATCCTGCGTCTTGTTCTTCCTTTGCCTTTTTCTCTATTAGTCAAACAAGTGCTTATGACTGGTCTGTAAATGGTAACCCTGTTGGTCTTTCTGGTCCGTTCTATGATTTCGAAGCTCAGGTAGCTGGTACCTATACTATATGTGCTGCATTCGAAACACCTGATTGTCCAATAGGAACAACTTCTTGTGAAACAATAACTGTAGGAGCTGACTGTTTCGATTCATGCGTAGCACCGAATGCCTTTTCATCTACGATGATAAGTGGTAGCGTTGTTCGCTTAGCTTGGAATATGACTGATGCTGAGCGATATAGAATACGATACCGTTTAATTAGTGGCTCTTGGACAGAGGCACTTACTGGAGGATCAGAAACATTCCGTTTCTTAAATGGATTACAAGCAAATACAACTTATCAATATCAAGTCAAATCACTTTGTTCGACTTATAATTCTATCTGGTCTGCAACACAAACAATAGCAACTGGTGCGGATAGTTGTGATAAACCTGAAACAGCTTCGGCACAAGGTTCAGGAAATACAGCTACGTTCAGTTGGTCAAGTAATCCTAGTGATCAGAAGTACAAGTTTAAATATAAAGTTGTTGGTAGTTCTGCTGGATGGATGCCAAGCCCGATACCAACAATTACAGGTAATTCTTTTACTGCTACTGATATTGTTCCTGGCATTACTTACAAATATAAAATCAAAACTAAATGTTCAAATGGCTGGACAGATTGGACTAGTAACTTCAGTTATACGGCTCCTACTTTTAGATTGGCAAAAAGTGAAACGGTTAAAGGCGAAATCCAACTATTTCCAAATCCAGTTCAATCTTCGTTAACTATAATTAGCCAAAAAGCATATTCATTCTATCGAATCATTGACATCAATGGTCAAGTCGTTCAAGAAAGTCATACCTCTACTGCATCTACCCCAATTGATGTATCAAATTTAGAATCAGGTATCTATTTCATCTCCTTTAATGAGGAAGGAGAAACGATCACAAAACGTTTTGTAAAACAATAAAAAAAATACAGTTTTCAATTTTTTCAAAAATATTTATACTAATACTAGAGTTTATGTCAAATAATTTTGTACGGCTAAAAAAGCGTCTTTTTACTCCATCCATCGTCACGTCCTCACCTGTAATCCCTAAGGGGATTAGATTCTGGGCGTTCCTTGACTGAATTAAAAATACTTCTTTTTTCTCTCATAAAACTATTTTGACATTAACTCTACTTTATAGCCAAAGTTATTCCTATTCATTAAAAAAAAAATCTAAATGAAGCTCTTAAAAATTTTCACAACCTTACTTCTCATTTTATCTTTTCAAAATATTCAAGCTCAAAACTGTGACTTACCCATTGATTATGGTATCGAGACTTGTTCTTATTATGCTTTTTACTCTGTCAGTCAAACAAGTGCTTATGATTGGACAGTGAATGGTAACTCCGTTGGCGTTTCTGGTCCGTTCTATAATTTTGAACCAACTACAGCGGGCACCTATGAAGTTTGTGCTGCTTTCGAAACGCCTGAGTGTCCACAAGGAACGACCTCTTGTCAAACAATTACTGTGAGTCCTGATTGCTTCAGTAATTGCGATTTTGAGATTGGTGTCGATCCTGCTTCTTGTTCTTCTTTTGCTTTTTTCAGCCTCGATCAAACAAGTGCTGATTGGTCTGTTAATGGTAATTATGTGGGAGTCTTCAGTCCATTCTACAACTTTGAAGCTACTGCTGCTGGCACCTATGAAGTTTGTGCTGCTTTCGAAAC
>JAHDIP010000309.1 GCA_020630735.1 Saprospiraceae bacterium
AAAGACTTTTAATCACTAATTTCTTGAAAGTCTTGTTGTTAAAGTAAATCACAATGTACAAAAAACTTATCTGTTATTAAGATTAGCTTCTTTAATAAGGCACATTGATCAATTTGATTTATAAGCTAAGTGCTTGGACAGTCATAAAAGTGTAAGTTATATTAGTCCAAGCACTTATGCTCCTTAAATAACATATAAAATACTAAACGCTGCTATGATGGTCCATTTCATAAAGAAATCTCCTAAAAAAAGTCATAATAAAAAAAAATGAATAAGCGTTTTTGTAGATATAAACGTTCTTCTCCTGTCACAAAAGATTTATTTTTTTTAATAGAGTACTTCTTTTTTTTTTGTGAAAAGCTTATTTTAAGAATAAATAGGGTCAAATACTTGCTTAATAAACAAAAAACAAGATATTTGCCCTCCCAATAATAGTAACAGTATGAATGTCAAAACCAGCATACTTAAAGGGGCTATCGTCCCTATAATGCTGTTGTATTGGTCATTACCTGTTTTTGCGAATCTTACATGTAATTCCCCTAGTGCTTTAGCAGCAAATAATATTACTGCTAATAGTGCTTCGCTAAGCTGGAACGCCAATAACACACCGATTGAAGGCTCTTGGGATATAGAGTTGATGCCTCAAGGCTTTTTGCCATTTGGTATCCCTACCGTTTATGCTGTCACATCTTCCACTTACAATTATACTGGGCTAAATTCTGGAACAGCTTACGATTATTATGTTAGAGCCAATTGTTCTGCTTGTAATAGCTCTTGGACTGGGCCATTCACATTTAAGACAGCGTTAAGTAATCCATCTAATTGTGGGCTAGGAATTCCTATTTTTGATAATAATTGCACAAATGTTAATGAGCAGAAAATAGCTGTATCCACAACGGGATCTTCTTTAGCAACTGATGTACAACTAAAAGAAGTCCGTCTAATTATACAACACGATTGGATTTCAGACATGGACATCTTCTTAGTTTCTCCCAGCGGTACCTCAGTGGTATTGATCAGTGATAATGGTTCTAGTGGAGACGATTTGGGTGATTTTAGCGCTGGAGGCTGTAGTGTTTATACTACTATAAACCCTTCATCGTGCACTGCTCCATCTGTTGCTCAAGGCACTGCTCCTTTTTTAGGTACTTATTTGCCTCTTGGCAATTTTGATGATTTCGATACAGAAGATCCTAATGGTATATGGACCTTAAAAGTATGTGATGATGCAGGAGGCAATCTCGGCTTTTTAGAGTTTGTAGAACTTGTTTTTGAACCCATATCTTGTATCGCTCCTGAAAACCTAGAAGCGCTTACGGTTAATGCCTTTAATGCAGAGTTAAATTGGACGGCTTCTGCTGCCTGTAATCAATTAATTGTAGAATACGGACCTCCAGGTTTTTTGCCTGGAACATGTACTAATGCTGGAGTCGGTGGATCACTATTTTATATTCCTTGCACTATCATGCCGCCTTATAGCCTAGGAGGTTTGTCAGAATTGACGGATTATGATGTTTACATTCGAGCAGATTGTGGAGGCGGTGTATGTTCTGAAAACTCTTGCCCAATTAGTTTCAAAACAAGATGTAATACACCAAATGTAACCTTATTAGAGCATTTTGATGCGCAATCGCTATGTGGTACAACTTGTGGGAATGCTTGTACAATTGGTGGCGTTTGGCAAAATGATAGTTCAGACGATTTAGATTGGACAATAGATACTGGAGGAACGGCAACAAATAATACTGGACCATCGGATGACATTACAGGGGGAGGTAATTATATTTATTTAGAAACCTCAAATACGGCTTGTCAAGATGGTAAAAAAGCGATCTTGCAATCTGATTGTATTCAAGTAGTAGCAAATACAGGAAATTGCCATTTTTCTTTTGACTACCACATGTTTGGTGGATCTATAGATACGCTTCAGTTGGAAATAAGTATAAATGGAGGTCTTACTTGGAATCCTATTTGGTCTCTGTTTGGAAACCAATCAGATACTTGGGTGAAACAATATATTGATCTCAGTGCTTATCATATGTTGATTGCACAATTTCGTTTTGTAGCTCAAAGTGGTACAAGTTATACAGGAGATATAGCATTAGATGAGTTGACTTTTTATGGTTCAAATACGCTTGGTGCTCCTAGCAGTGTTTTTTATTTAGATAATGATGGAGATGGTTTTGGAGACGCTGCAAATTCAATAACGACTTGTGCGCTTGCTCCTTCAGGCTATGTTCTGAATGATGAAGATTGTAATGATTCAGATGCTGCAATAAACCCTTCTGCTACGGAGATTCCTTGTAATCAAATCGATGAAAATTGTTCTAATGATTTAGATGATTTTATACTTCCTGATCCAATGGCTATAACGATGGATATTTGTATGGGAACATTTGGAACGATCAATAGTACAAGTGTACCATTAGGTCAATACTATTGGTATGATGCAAATGGTGTTTTCTTAGCAACAGGAACGACCTTTATCACTCCAAATCTTACAGATACAACAACTTATTTTCTCCAAGATTCAGTGGCAGCTTTTTCTTGTGCTAGTAATATGGTACCAATTGTCGTAAATGTCAATGCCGCTCCTTCTATTTCAATTCCTACCAATCCAGAAATTTGTCAAGGTGATACTCTTGATCTAAATACATTGTTGATTACAGATGCGAATGATTTATTGAACACGATAAGTTTTCACACGGGAAGTCCTGCTACTATTGCTAATCAATTGACTGACCTATTGGTCAATCCAATGATGACAACAGATTATTATATTTTGGCAACATCATTATTAGGTTGTACAAATGAATTAATGATTAGTACCATCGTCCATCAAACGCCAACAGTTGGTATTTCTCCTGCGGGGCCAATTGCACTTTGTAACACAGATAGTCTTACACTTACTGCAAATGAATTAGGAACAGCAATGGGCAATATTGTTTATAACTGGACAACAGGCTCAACAGATTCAACAACTACTATACAAGGGTATGACGCTAATACACTTAGTTATACAGTCAGTCTTACAGATGCAAATGGTTGTGAAGGTGCAGCAACAGTTATGGTTGACACCTTCAATAGTTTTACTGCAGTTGATCTTGTAGCGCTCGAAGATGTTAGTACTTGTGGCGGAAGCGATGGTATGATAAGTCTCAGCCCTCGTAACGGACAGGCTCCTTATACCTATACCTGGAACGGGGCTTCTACTGGGGCAGCAAATGCAATGGGAGCTTATACGATTGGCAATTTAGTTGAAGGTGTTTATGAAGTAAGTGTTGTCGATAACTCAGGCTGTACTATTGAATTAAGCAATTTGGTTATCAATGGTTCTAGTATGGTAAGCCTTACCTTAGATAGTGTACAACATGTAAGCTGCTATGGTGCAAATAATGGATCGATCAATATTTCTGTTGTTGGAATTACTCCTGTCTTTATTTGGTCTAATGGTTTGATAACAGAAGATCAAGCAAACTTACCTGGCGGAACTTATTCAGTAACAGTAACGGATGGCGCCTGCTCTAATTTTTTAAGCGGTATTGTGATAAACGAACCCGATTATCTGAGTGTATTGACGGCATCTATTAGCCAAGTATCTTGTAATGGTGCTGCTGATGGACAAATAGATATTAGTCCTTTCGGTGGAACACCTCCTTTTACAGTGGAGTGGAGTAATGGTATGCAAACGGAAGATCTCTCTGCTCTTTCAGAAGGTTCATATACTGCAACTGTTACAGATGCGATGGGCTGCTCGGCTATTTCTACAACTTATACGATAACGGAACCTACTGCATTAAATCTTACAGTAGATTATGTAGGACAAATAACGTGCAACGGCGATGCCAATGGACAAATAAATATTGGTACAAATGGTGGCGTTTTTCCATATACCTATGCATGGAATAATCAAGCTTCGACTGAAGATGTATCCTCGTTGTTAGCAGGAATGTATCAATTGACCGTGACTGATGCAAATGGTTGTATTGCAACGACTCCAAATATCCAAATTACACAACCTCCAGCATTAGATATAATAGTGGAAGAAACTTCTATTTCTTGTTTTGGAAATAACGATGGAGCAATTGATGTTTTAATCGGAGGAGGAATGCCACCTTACGACTTCCAATGGAATGATGGCAATACCAATCTAAATAGAGTAGGATTAGAGACTGGTTTTTATAATTTTACTGTAACGGATGCTTCGGGTTGTAGTTTTGTTCATTCATTTATAGAAATAACAGAACCTGCTGCATTAAACATTGTGATAGATTCGCTAGATCAAGTTAATTGCTATGGCGATAATGCAGGTAATATTTATATCACTCCTACTGGTGGCGTTTCAAACTATCACTATCAATGGAATAATGGTTCAACAAATCAAGATTTAGTGGATATTGTGGCTGGAAGTTATGATCTAGTTCTTACAGATGGAAATAACTGCACCACAACTTTAATAAATCCAATTGAGATAACACAACCAACTTCTAGTCTTGCGGTTTATATTACTGAATATGAAGACGTACAATGTTATGGTATTGATAATGGAAGTATAACAGCCGTCATTACGGGAGGTACTTCACCTTATCAATACAATTGGAGTAATGGCGAAGCTAGTGAAAATCCTTCTATACAAACAGTACATACTAACTACAATTTAGAGCCAGGAAATTATGATGTTACTATTACTGATGACAAAGGTTGCATCGCTATAACGCCAATTCAAATTATAGATGGTCCAGAAGATATTGCCATTGAAATAGATACCATTATTTCGACAACTTGCTACAATGGTAGCGATGGGCAAGCTTTGATAAATATAACGGGTGGTCTAGCTCCTTATACTTTTGCATGGAGTGATGCTTCTACTGATCAAAATTTGAGTGATGCTTCTGCGGGATCTTATGATGTAACTGTAACCGATGCCAATGCTTGTACTAAAGTTTCACCTGTTTTAACAGTAGTTCAGCCTACAAATATTTCGGTGCTAATCGATACAGTACAACAAGTAACATGTAGCGGTGACGCAAATGGGGCAATCGGCATTACGGTTTTGGGTGGGAATGCTCCTCACTCATTTAGTTGGTCTAATGGAGCTTTAACAGAAGATATAAATTTACTAGCAGGAGGTACATATATTTGCGATATTACTGATGCCAATAATTGTGTATTCCAAACAGCACCAATATCTATTCAAGAAGCAGCAAATAGCTTAACGATTATCCAAGATTCTTTAGAAATGATTGATTGTTTTGGTGATAGTTCTGGTCTCATCAATTTGTCTGTAACTGGTGGCGTTTTACCATACGAATACGAATGGAGTACAGGGGCAACTACAGACGATATAGATAACTTATCTGCTGGTAATTATAATGTAGTTTTAACGGATGCTCATGGTTGTTCGGTTGAAGAAAATTACTTGTTGCCAGAAGCAACAGAACTATCTATTGAACTTATAACAACACAAACAAGTTCAGAAGAGGCAAATGGAAGCGCCACTGTAACCGCTTATGGAGGAACGGAACCTTATACCTATCAATGGGATGCAAATGCTTTAAATCAAAATACAGATGAAGCGGATAGCTTGGCTGTCGGAGTTTACATGGTAACCGTTTCTGATGCTAATGGATGTTCAATGTCAACGCAAGTAGAAATCGAATTGTCTACATCTACTGTATCTATTAAAAATTTACAACAATTTGACCTGTATCCTAATCCTTCAAGTGGTCAGATAGTACTCGATATAAGTTTACTACAAAATACAGATGTAGAGCTTGTGATTTACAATGCAATAGGTCAAGTTATCCAATCGACTAGTTACGAAAAAATATATCAACAACAAATAGAATTTGATTTGTCAGATCATCCAAAAGGAATCTACTTTGTACAACTTACCATAGAAGGACAATCTATAGCTAAACGCTTAATACTTCACTAGATTTTATCGACTATATAGCCTATTGTACTAAACCATAAGTTTCGATATGTTAAGATGTAGATAATGTTAGCATAGACGAGGCGCAAAAAACGGAGCTATGCCGTAGCATAGTGAGTATTTTTGCAACGAAGTAAATGCTGAAATTATCAAATCTTGGGGATATCAGAATTTATGGGTTATCAATGCTTTTACTTTGATTGATTTGTGATGAAATTGCATTTAATTTTTTACCTTTAGTAATGGGTGAATAATAAGTTCCCGATTTGGAGACCTGCCTGCCGGT
>JAHDIP010000310.1 GCA_020630735.1 Saprospiraceae bacterium
AAATCGGGAACTTATTATTCACCCATTACTAAGTAGGTTATGTATAATTATTTGGACTAAACCAAATGTTAAATCACAACCTCTTGATAAAGATTGTTGTTGTTTTATCAAAATCGAAATTTCTAACGTATTTAAATACGTAAAGATACTTTTAGAGGCTTTAGAAATAAATAGTACCTTTGCAAAGAAATCACCCAAAAGATATAATGTACTTTTAGCGAATACTTGCTTGGGCTTAGGCAAATTGTGTAAAGAGCCTAAGTACATTGTAAACTAATTAAAGTTCATTTTTGGTGGTCTAATTTTGAATACATTTTTCGTTATTTTTTTTGACAATCCAAGGAGGATTCTCTCAAAAAATGCCTCAACTTTATCCAAAATAGCCTCGACCAAAAAAGGAACTAATTTAATTTACAATGTACTAAGAAGAAGCAATTATCTATTCAAGATAACCAAAGAGCTATTGAAAAGGATAAAGAATACTCAGATAAGCTAATACAAAAGCCAAACGAAGTAAAGAAGCCCAAGAAATACTGGCGTTTTGGAAAGAATAAAAAAAATACACATTTAGCGGTTATGTTTTTTCTGCTAATGGTATCAATACATAAATACCCAATTGTAACGAATCAACTTTAACAAAATAAAAAAACGTACCATGATAGAGCAAATTAAACAACGCTATAAAAGTTTTTCGGATGATCAGCTTGTCGAAATTCTTAAAACTGGTCGCCCACGTTATACGGCTAATGCCATGCAAGCAGCTGAAGAATTATTGAAAGAACGCAATTATGTGATTGATTTTCCAATCAATCGTGCTGATCCTGCAGGATACTCTAGACCACAAGAACCTGTAAGACGATCTAGAACTGCCGCTCCTGCAAGTAGTAGTAGCAGCTCAGGAAGTGGACTGAAGACAGCAGGAATTTTTGGTGGATTACTTTTAGCTATCTTTCTAGTTGGAAAATTATTGAGTGGACCTGCTACTGTTCAAATTACAATTGATAATCCGACTACTGAACCAATAAAATTATCAATAGATGACGGGGAAGAGATGCATATTGGTCCTAGTTTCTTGGAAAATGTTTATGTTGAAACAGGAGAACGTGTCATCAAAATAAATGGCGAAGAAGAAAAAGTAACCATTAAAAAAGGAGAAAAATATATCCTCAATCCTACGAAGTCTGAATATGTAAAGGAAGAAGTAGTTTACTCTGCTAATAATAATCCTTTAGCCGATGCAGGTTTAGGTTTTGATCAATACAAAAAAATACCGTTCAATATATTCTTAATCGATAGCCTTCCTGTAATGGGACCTTACAAACAAGTGACAGATTTGCTTATTAGTGAATACGATTATCACTTGGATCAATCAGCACCTAAATCAATGCAAGTAACAGATCGGTATTCGAATATATCAAAAGTGAAGGTACATCGTATGAAAGATTTTACGAATATCCAAGAGCGTGATAACATTGCATTCAAACGTAGAAGAGAATATAAAAAATTCGGTTTGAGTAAGGAAGCAATAAAAGACGAAAAGGCATCTGCTGATTACTTAAAGGATAGAGATAACTTACTTCGTAAGTCCATGAATGGTAGCAAGAAGTTGAGTGGTGACGAAAAACCCTACATGGTTTTTATGGAAGTAAACAGAAAAGGAAGTTATGCATTGGTTAGTTATACTAGAGATGGGGCATCTACTTTTTCGAATGCGCATGGAAAAAATTATATCAATGAATCTACTAAGAAAGGAAGCCATGAAGCAGCAAAAACGTTTATCTCTCAACTATCGAAAAACAAAAGTAAGATGACTGAAGCAACTGAATTTGCTTTACCTCAAGAAGGACAAGCACGATTTGGTATCATAACGAATAAAGGAAAACGATATAGCTTCGAACAGGATTTATTGACTGTCATTAGCGAAGGAAAAGATTGGGCTGGGGTACTAGGAGTAGCTAAACGTACACTCAGTGAAGTGAAAAGAAAAGGAAAAAAGAAATAATAGTTTACTAACAAGTTTATCTCTAAGTAAGATAAAAAGCACAGAATAAAATTTTATAAAGGGCGTACTTTTGAAGTACGCCTTTTGTATGACTTTGCAAAATATATAGCTATGTTTAATCTCAGTCTTATTGGTTTGATGAATGCCAATGGCGAATTAATTATTCCTGTAAAATGTACTGATATTGCTCGACCTGAATCGAATATCCTTTTACTTACTTATAATAATAAAGATGGGTTTAAGGATAAAGGTCATCTTACACTAGGTGGTAAGACCATAGGATTTGATTGGGAAGATTTGAATAAATAAACTATTTTTGTCATATGAAGGACATCATAAAACAACGGTTTCTAAATAAAAGTACCGAAGAATTACTGGAGATTGTTCAAACTGGACAACCCAGTTATACCTACGATGCCATAGAGGTCGCAGAAGAAATTTTGACGGATCGTAATATAGAATTCACCTCAAAAATTAAATTCCAAAAAAGAGGAAGTTTTGAAAATCAGCAACGCAAAAAAATAGAAGATGCGAAGACTGAAACATCGGCTGGTGGGCTCATATATATGATTTTGGGGTTTACTGTAATCGGTTGTTTTTTGGGTTTATTCATTTACCAAAATGCAGGACTCGGAACAAGTTATGTTAATTTAAAAATTGACAATCCATCAGAAAAAGAAATCAGTATGATCTTCGACGACGGAGAACCGATTGTTATACCATCTAAAGAAGCAACTCAAGTATCGATTCCAGTTGGTAAGACAGAATTTAAAATGGGAGAAGCTAAGCAAACGTTATTTTTCAAAAAAGGACTACAATACCTATTGAATCCTACGAGAGAGGAATACGTAATGGAGGAAGCTGTTTTTCAAAGTGCGAGCACACAAACATTTTCGCAATTAGATCAATCTAGTTATTATAAAAAGATACCGATCAATGTATTAATGGTGGATACTTTTGCGGTAATGGGGCCATATAAATTGACTAGAGATATATTGATTACAAATTGGGACTATGATTTGGATACGCCTATGCCGAAGTCAATGACAGTTAACCAGAATGTTGGTTCGGTTTCAAAGATAAAGGTTTATCGCAAAGGTGAATTTATTGAACGTAAAAAAACGACACAATTTATGGAAGAGCTTAAAAATAGGAAATAGTGTTTATTGTTTTCGTATTTGGCTCAACCATTTTTCATAAGGATATAATTTCCCTTTGATAGCGATGTATTTTATCCGTCCGTCTTTTTTCAATACAAGTGGCGTTATCTCTTTATTGCTTATGGTGTAATGCTTTTTGTCGCTTTGTACTAGCGCTGCAAATGGAATCGGATTAAGCAAGGGGAATAAAGAATTAGATTTACATAAAATTGTTGTATAACCTTCGACTGCTAATTGTTCAAAATTCAAGCGGTTAAGTTGACCTACAGATTCAATAAGTTTTGGATAAATTTTTCCTTTTTCAATCGTGAAATTATTCGCATCTATTTCATCAAATCCGAAAGAAGTAGAAAGGTCTCCAATCTTCTCGATGTATCCTTCGTTGTAAAAATAATTATCTATTGTTTTTTTCTTCTGTTCTTTATATCCAATATCGACGACTTGTAAACGACCATCAATGTGGATAGCAGCATTTCGAATAATTAATTCAAAAAGTCCAGGCTTGTTTTCTGGTAATGCATAATAAGACTCAAGTCGATGAGTTTCAAAAGCTCTACTAGCAATCTGTTCAAAAGCAATCAATAACATTGTATACTGAAGTTTTCGTAACTGTTGTTTTTCTGGATCACCTCTTAAGCTTCCTACTTCGATCAAAATAGTACTGATATTTTTGCTTTGACAATATTCGCCAAAGGCATTTGGTTCATACTGCTCTTTATAACGTGCCACTTGGTTTGGAATTTTTTTTTGTAGAAATTCATTAAGTGAGAGAATTAAACGCATTGAATTCTCTCGTGTACTTGTTAAGCCTTGAGTATTATTTAAGGCAGGAGCTAGAAACGAAAAGCTAGCAGGGTAGGGACTATTTCCTGTTGCATAGTATTTGTGTTGGTCATGTAAATTAAAAGCAAAATCGGGATCAACTTCTTCGATAAGGTTTTTTAATATTTTTGCCTCAGGAGATTTAGTTTGCAAAGCATCACGATTGAGATCAATGTCTTGTGCATTATTTCGTTCGAATCGCTCTGCACCATCAGGATTAAGTAATGGTACCATATAAATACTCAATTCTCTCAATAATTGATTTCTGTGCGGAGCATCTTGATCACTAAAGTATCGGAACAAATCGAGTATGGCAAGAGTTGCTGTAGGTTCGTCGCCATGCATTTGTGACCAAAGTAACACTTTCGTTTTTCCGCTTCCAACCTTAATCAGATGAATCGAACGACCTTCAACAGATGTTCCTTTTTGTTCTACTTTTACAAAAGCATTGGTTTTTAATTCCTCAATAATAGGAGAAATAGTCTCGTGTTTAAAATGTAAATCTTTTATAGATGTTTCTATATAATTGGTGTGGCTTTCATAAAACTCGAAATGAAGATCATTATTTTGTGCCGTACTAATAGGAGAAAATATAATGTTTGCTATCCAAAAAGAAAAGAACACTTTTAAGAAAAAAGATAAGGTTTTAATTAGTACTTTTGCCATTCGAAAATTAAATTTTATGAATCATATGCTTGCATCAGTTAAACGGTTATTTTGCTTAAATGATATAAATGTAGCTGTTTTATTTTTAGGAATTGCATTACTGTCTATGAGCAATTGCCGAACAGGAAAAAAAATAGTAAATCCTCCTTTACCTTCAGAAATGAAAACACTTTCTGAAGAAGAAAAAATGTTTAATCATTTGGTTCTAGATTCTGATGTTTTTAGTGATTTTTTTACAGGTTTTTTCTTGCTTGATCCATCGGAAAATAAAGTACTCTATCAGTCGAATGCTGATAAATATTTTACACCAGCATCCAATACAAAATTGTTTACCTTTTATACTGCGCTAAATGTCTTAGGCGATTCTATTCCTGCATTGAAATATGTGATTAGAGGAGACTCTTTAATTTTTTGGGGAACTGGAGATCCTTCTTTCCTAAACCCAAATCTTGAAGAAAATAGAGTCGTCATCAATTTTTTGAAAAGTAGAAAAGAAAAACTCTTCTTTTCTAGTCACAATTTTCAAGACGGTCGTTATGGAACTGGTTGGGCGTGGGATGACTATACTGGATCTTATCAATTAGAAAAATCGCCAATGCCAATGTATGGCAATGTTGCTCAATTTTCGAGAAAGGGAAATCGACTTGAAGTAAAGCCAGAAATTTTTCGATCTTATGTTAAACATAATCCTACTTATGGAGCTTGGACAATTCGCCGAAAAGAATTAGTAAATACTTTTGAGTACAATCAAGTTGTTAATTTTAATAGTAGTTACCAAAAAGATGTACCTTTTATTTATTCAGATGAGTTATTGGTGCAGTTATTATCTTCTGAATTGAGAAGTAATGTTCAGTTGTACCAACAAGCGATGATGCCTCCCAAAGATGCTAAGGTTATTTATAGTATGGAGAGTACAGCGCTTTATCGTAGAATGATGCAAGAAAGTGATAATCATATAGCAGAACAATTGATGCTACTTTGTTCGGGGGTTTTAACGGATACTTTAAATGTAAGGAAAGCAATTGACTATGCCCAAAATAATCTAATAACTGATTTACCAGATGCTCCAAAATGGAAAGACGGTTCTGGTTTATCTCGATATAACCTTATGACACCACGTTCTATTGTTGCTTTGCTAGAAAAGCTTTATGCATCAAAAGAGCAAGAAGAATTATTATCTATTTTTCCTGCTGGTGGTCAATCTGGAACAATTAAGAAATGGTACAAAGCTGACCCACCATTTGTTTATGCAAAAACTGGCACCTTGAGCAACAGACATTGTTTAAGTGGTTACTTACTCACTCGAAGTGGCAAAACCTTATTGTTCAGTTTTATGCACAACAATTATGTCGCTGGTTCAAGCCCTGTAAAGCGAGAAATGGAAAAAGTACTCCGCTATATTCAACAACATTATTGATTTTATTTTGAATTGAACAATAAGAATAGACCTTATGTACGTTAATTGTTATATTGGTTGTCCTTAGGGGACTATTATTCACCAAAAATCAAAATGTTATGGATGAAAGAGATAAACAACACATTCTTGAACAAATTAGAAATCTT
>JAHDIP010000311.1 GCA_020630735.1 Saprospiraceae bacterium
ATTGGTATAAACTCCAAGAACTTTATATTACTCTTTTATTACAAAAAGGAGATTATAAAAAAGCATATCTCATCTTAGACAAGTGTATTAAACATTCCAAATTCGTTTTACTGAGCGAAATTAATGCAGAATCTTGGACAATATTAGAAGCTTGGATATATACGCTCAATGCTTTTGGTATGCTAGATATTTCTAATAAGAATGTCAAAAAATTTAGGCTTGGCAAGTTTATTAATGAAGTACCTAATTCTAGTAAAGATAAAGATGGTAAAAATGCCATTATTATCATCATTCAGTTATTGTATTGGCTTACACAAAAACAGTATGATAAAATACAAGATAGAATTGAAGCTATCGAAAAATACAGCTCTAGGTATCTGAAAAAAGAAGAGCATTTTAGAATAAACTGCTTTATCAAAATGTTGACGGAAATGGGTAAAGCTAGTTTCCACAAAACTAAGGTAATAGAAAAAACAAAAAAATGGTACGAAAAAATGCAAACTGTCCCAATCAACGTTGCCAATCAAACGCATGATATAGAGATCATACCTTTTGAACGGCTTTGGGAATATGCTCTAGAACAACTGGATTATGAGTATCATTAAAAAATAATGCAACCTCAAAAAATATAAAGATAAACAATAACCTAATTCTCTCATAAATATTGAAGTCCGTAAAAAACGTCTGTATATTTTTTACAACTTCATTTGAAAACTATTGCACAGATGAATACGCTCAAAGAACTTGCTTCTATAGTGACACGCTATAAAGTAAAATCAATCCAGGTAATTGGTAATTCTCGAGCCAAATCAACGGATCAAGAATCTAACCGATATCAAAATTTTTACGAAGCGATTACTACTAAACAATTCACTACAGAAGAAGAAGCAGCAGCATTATTTAAACTTACTCCTAACGATCGTGCTTTTAAGCGTTTGAAGAATGGATTAAAAAAACGATTGGTTAACACCTTATTTTTTATTGATGTTAATCGTTCTGATTTTAATGGTATACAAACAGCTTACTACTCCGCCCAAAAAGAACTTTGCGCTATTAATATTCTTTTAGATCGAGGAGCAAATAGCATTGCTGTAGAAATGGCACAAAACCTCTTAAAACAAATTTCTAAATTTGACTTCACCTTTATTCAACTAGAACTCTCAAAAATATTAAGCTCTTATTTTACAAGGGTAGAAAAAAATCAGAAGAAAAGTATTTACTATGCGGAATTAACTAGAGTCCTTAAATTTATTTATCAAGCAGAAGAAGAAGCAACTACCGCCTACGAATTATTAATAACTCCTCATTTAAACAATAGTTCTACCTACACTCCTACGCCCTTATCTCCTTCAGACGCTTTACAAAAACTACACATCTATAAAGACAAAGTATCTTCTCATAAATTTACGCTTCATTACTATTTGATTGCCATGATGGAAAAAATGATGGTATCTGACTATGAAGGTACTATACTGGTCTGTGAAAATGCTTTGCTGGAGTTTTCGAAAAAAAGTTCATTATACAAAGAATCTATTGCTGGCGTTTTATTCCAAAAAGTTACCTGTTTAACTCAATTACAACGACTAGAAGAAGCTAAAGAAACAATACTTGAAATAATAAAACATCAAAATAAAGGAGCAAGTAATTGGTACAAAACATTAGAACTCTACATCGTTATTCTTATGCATCAAAAAGATTATGTAGGAGCTAATAATATTCTAGAAAAAGCACTTACTCATAAAGGGTTTATCTTATTGAGTTCTTATGATAAGGAAGTATGGAAAACGTTAGAAGCTTGGATGCAAATTCTTTGCGCCTTTAAGAAATTGGAACTACCGAATAAAAAGACCAAAAATTTTAGACTTAGTAAGTTTATTAATGATCTACCAAGTTTCTCAAAAGATAAAAGAGGAAAAAATAGTATCATCCTCTTATTGCAGCTTCTTTTTTGGCTTACTCAAAAACAATATGACAAAATTCAAGATCGTATAGAGGCCATCGAAAAATATAGTTCGAGATACCTCAAACAAAAAGAGCAACATAGAATTAACTGTTTCATCAAAATGATGACTGAAATGGGGAAAGCTAGTTTTCATAAAACTAAAGTCATCGAAAAAACAAAAAAATGGTATAAGAAAATGCAATCTGTACCAATCAATATTGCCAATCAGCATGAGCATATTGAGATTGTTCCTTTCGAACAACTTTGGGAGTATGTACTAGAGCAACTTGATTATGACTTTCACTAAAAAAGGGATAATATTCTTAATGTTGATGTTGTTTAAAAACTACTTCAATAATACTACCTGTATTTTCTAGTAAATCACTATTATTTCGTACCTTTGCAGTCTTTTTAGTGCCCCCTATCAGCACAATATTCTTTAATCTAAAAAATGAGAAGATGTTAAGTACAGAAAACGTAAGATTACAATACGGAAAACGTGTCTTATTTGACGAAGTAAATGTACGATTTACTAGAGGAAATTGCTACGGCGTCATTGGTGCTAATGGTGCTGGAAAATCTACATTTGTCAAAATCTTATCTGGTGAAATCGATCCTAATGGTGGTTCTGTTTCTTTAGAACCTGGTAATCGAATGGCTGTATTAAAGCAAGATCACTTTGAATTTGAAGAAGAAGTTGTACTGAATACTGTAATGATGGGACACAAAGAGATGTACGATATCATGCTTGAAAAAAATGCTATCTACATGAACCCTGATGCCACAGAAGCTGATGGTCTCCGTGCTGCTGATTTAGAAAATACTTATGGCGAAATGGGCGGCTGGAATGCCGAAAGTGATGCTGCTGAATTATTGAGCAATATGGGACTAAAAGAAAATTTGCATGACAAGCAAATGAAAGAGTTGAGTGGGTCCGAAAAAGTAAAAGTTCTTTTAGCTCAAGCGTTATTTGGTGAGCCTGATATTTTATTACTTGATGAGCCTACCAACGATTTGGATGCTCTTACAGTAACTTGGCTTTCCGATTTTTTGGCTGATTTTAAAAATACAGTAATCGTTGTATCGCACGATCGTTATTTTTTAGATATGGTGTGTACACATATTGTAGATATCGACTATAACCAAATCCGTATTTCTACAGGTAACTATACTTTCTGGTACGAAACTAGCCAGATGATGGCTCGTCAAATTGCAAATAAGAACAAAAAAATGGAGCAAAAGCGTAAAGAAATGTTGGAATTTATCCAACGATTTAGCGCCAATGCCTCCAAGTCTCGACAAGCAACCAGTCGTAAAAAAGCATTAGATAAATTAAACCTTGAAGAAATTCGTCCTTCAAGTCGTAAATATCCATTTATACACTTCAAATCTGAACGTGCTCCTGGTGACCAAATTTTACGAGTAACCAACTTAAGTAAACGTGCACCAGACGGTCACATGTATTTCTCTGACATCAACTTCATCATGAATGCTGATGAAAAAATTGGTTTAATTTGTAGAGAAACGGCAGCGATGACTGCCTTCTTTAATATCTTAGCAGGCAAAGATACACCTGATACGGGTACTATAGAGTTTGGACAAACGATCACTGTAGGGTATTTACCTAACGAAAATACACACTTCTTTTCGAATGAAAATGACTTGGACTTAATCAATTGGCTACGTCAGTTTTCGGAAGAAAAAGACGAACAATTTATCCGAGGCTTCTTGGGTAGAATGCTGTTCTCTGGTGAAGAAGTGCACAAAAAATCTAGTGTACTATCTGGGGGAGAAAAAGTGCGTTGTATGCTTTCAAAAATAATGCTACAACATCCTAACTTTTTGCTATTGGATGAACCTACGAACCACCTTGACTTAGAATCTATTACAGCTCTGAATAATTCAATGACAGATTTTAAAGGGAATATGATTTTTACTTCTCATGATCATCAAATCATGCAGACGGTTGCTAATCGTATGATCGAATTGACACCTACAGGTATGATTGATAGCTTGATGAGTTATGATGATTACTTACGAGCTGACAAGATAAAAACTCAACGAGAGGCTTTAGCTGCGTTAACAGTCTAGTTGATAATGAGCGAAAAAAAGCCTTACATTATATTTACTGGCGGCGGTACACTTGGTCATGTTATTCCAAATATTGTGCTAATTGATGAACTAGCAAAAGAAGGTTGGCGAAGTGCTTATATTGGTTCTAAAAAAGGGCCTGAAAAAGAGGTGATGCTCAAAAAAGAAGTACCTTACTTTGGTATACCTACTGGCAAACTAAGACGTTACTTTAGTTTCCAAAACCTACTAGATATATTCAATGTTCTTGGAGGTATTTTTAAAGCTTTTTTTATTCTATTGAAGGAACGACCAAATGTCGTTTTTTCTAAAGGTGGCTTTGTCTCTTTCCCTGTAGTTTTTGCTGCTTGGCTCAACCGCATTCCTGTTATTGTCCACGAGTCTGATTTAACACCTGGATTAACCTCTAAGCTTTCTGCTCCTTTTGCGAGTAAAGTCTGTATCAGTTTTTCGGATACCGCAAAGTGGTTCAAAAAAGATTTAGCTCAGTTTACAGGTTTACCTATTCGACCAATTATTTATAGTGGAAATGCAAAGAAAGGATTACAATTTACAGGCCTCTCTGGAAATCGAAAGATCATTCTAGTTTTTGGTGGTAGCCAAGGTTCTTCTTTTATGAATGAATTGATTAGAAATACACTTGATGCCAATCTTTTAGAAGAGTATGATATTATCAATGTTTGTGGCAAAGGAAATATGGATGCTTCAATTAATTCTGACTCCTACAAACAATACGAATACTTGTCTGAAGAATTTCCTGATGTTATGGCTGCTGCAGATTTAGTGATTTGTAGAGGTGGCTCTACTTCTCTCTTCGAACTGATTGCTCAACAAAAATTGCATATCGTTATCCCTCTTTCTAAAAAAGCGAGTAGAGGCGACCAAATTGAAAATGCTAAGTACTTCCATGAACAAGGCATTACGACCTGGATAGAAGAAGAAACTTGTACGCCTCCCCTGCTTGCTAAGGAAGTAAAAACAATCTTCGAAAATGAACAAGCAATTATTCAAAAGATCAAAAATATCCAACTCCCCAATACCGTCGAAACACTCGTCAAAATTATTAGAGCCTACCAGTAAACGATTTTTGTAAAAGGATGTAACGTCCATGTCTTATTTTGAATTCATTGGGCAAATCTTGTAAGGGACAAAGTCGCGATTGTTTTTTCACCTTTGATTCAGTAGTTGCTTTTTTCTACGGTATTCTTTATAAGATATTAATTGCTAAAAAATAAGGTGCAAAATTATCAAAACACCTTTTTTATAATTCATCAATCCAACCCTTTCACTTTATTTAAAAATTACCGAACTTGTAATCATGACGTTTAACGAAAGTAGTTTATCTTTTTCGTTTGATGAAAATTGGATTATAAAACCTTTTGACAAACATCCATTTTATCAAGCTATCAGTGGTCAAGGATTTAAAGGGGTAGATTTTATTGGCATTTACAAAAAAGAAACCTTAGTACTTATCGAAGTAAAAAACTACCACCGAAGATCTATTAGTCCTGTGCCTCCCAACATTACAGATATATTAGGAAGTAATCCTCCTCTAGTAAATGCTTTTATCGATAAAATTGACGATTCGGAATTGCTCATTAATACTGTTTACAAATATTTCCAACGAAAAAAACGATATCCTATTTATCAGTTTTTATGGAGACTTTTTCCGAAAGAATTATTTTTAAAAAGGAAATGGGCTTTTTGGTCAAAGGTCTATGAGCTTTTCGAAAAAGGTGGTTCTAATTTACACTTTGTTTTATGGTTGGAATTGGAGCAGGAGTACGATTTACTTTCAAAGCAAGAAGTAAGCATAATGCCTAGCAAACTTCAAAAAGTTTTTAAAAACTACTTTACTAAACCTTGTCAAATCTATATTGCTTCTATTACAAACAACCCCTACCAAAGAAACTTAATTGTAGAGAATAATTCTTAGCATAAGTATTATACAGGTTTAAGTTCTTGACAGCTTAAATACACTGTAAACTAAAGTTTGCATTTTTAAACAACTTCAACATTATTTGACTCTTAGATAATTTTTGCATTTTATAGATAAAACAAGAAAAAGCTTCAACCTATCTATAAGACGAATGTCATCAAAGAACACATTATTTTATCGGCAGAGAATACAGATCATCTTTCTCAAAAACATTACATCA
>JAHDIP010000312.1 GCA_020630735.1 Saprospiraceae bacterium
TAAAGTCATTGAATCTTTTGATATAGAATAAATCAGACCTATATGTGGCTAAAAGGTTGCCAAGAGCCTCAATATATTTTATCTCCTTACTCATATAACCAAATATTCATTTTAAAGCTATTTTTAAGCCACATGAGAGAGTTTTGTGATTTTTTCTACATGCACCTTATGGAAGACACTAAATTGCTTAGATCGCCTTAAAATAGCTTTAGTGCTTGTCTCTTATTTCTTGGTTCTCAAACTTTGGTAACGTTGGATTGCAAAGATAATGGACTTGTAGATCACTTTTATTGCCTTTTTAGATTACTTATCTTTGCGATTATCGCATAATTTAAAGGTTTATTTTTAAACAGTAAGTACAGATGAAACTCAAACATTCAATAACTGGTGGAATTTTCGCTTTTATTTTAGCTACAAGTTGTTGTTGGCTTCCTGCATTGATAATAGGAATTGGGGGTGGAAGTACTCTAATTGGATTGAGCAATGGACTAGAAAAGTATAGCGGTGTTTTCGTAGCACTAGGAGTAGGTTTGTTGGGTTATGGAGTGTATCAATTCGTGAACAGAAAGAACCTAAAGACAAATGAACAAGTTGTTTTAGAATCAACGATCACTTGTCCAAATTGTGGACACACAAAAGAAGAAACTATGTCAACAAATTCTTGTCAATATTTTTACGAATGTGAAAACTGTATTACTGTGTTGAAACCGACTGGAAATGATTGTTGTGTCTTTTGTAGTTATGGTACAGTAGCTTGTCCACCGATTCAATTAAATCAAAACTGTTGTTGATGTGGGATAAATCAAAACGAATAATGCCTTTCATTGGAGCTAAGGACTACGAACAATCAAGAAGATTTTATAGTGAGCTTGGGTTTGAAGTTGGAGAGGGAGAGAAATATTGTGAGGTAAAAGTAAATGAACGTCTTGGTTTTTGGTTACAAAGATATTACCACAAAGGATGGGTTAACAATTCAATGATATTTTTAGAAATCCCAGACATTGAATTATGGGAACAAGAACTTTTGGCAAAAGACCTACATAACAAATACAAGTATGTGAGATTTTCGGAGATCAAAACTTTTGATTGGGGTCGAGAGTTATTTATGCACGATCCGTCTGGTGTACTATGGCATTTTTGTGAACTAAAACTTTAAAACCAAATAGCAAGAATTAAACTAGGTATTTTAAATTAGAGATATCCATCTACCTACCTTTGATTTATATTTTTCATAATCCGATCCAAACTCTTTTAATAAAAATTCTTCCTCCAATCTGATTTGAGTATTGATGCTAATTGTGGAAAGAGACACGATCAGTAGAGTAAAGGCATTTGGCAGCACCATAAACAAACCTGCGTTGGCTATCATAATACCAAGAAAAATTGGATTACGAGATATGCCGAAGAAACCCGTTGTGATTAATTCGGATTTATTTATTTCATCTATACCGATACGCCAAGATTCTCGCATGTGAGACTGTGCCAACCATACCACAATTAAGGACAGTACGAAAAAAACCCACCCCATCCATTTGAGTATGTCCATTTCAAAGTACCAAAAAGGCAAAAGGAATTTATACCAATTCGGAGCAAAGGCATATATAGAGACTATAACTAGCTCCAGTATTGAAATAAAAGCAAAGACTTTCCCATTGTAGCCATGAGCATCATCACCTTTATTAAATGTCAAAGGATTAATATTGGTCTTTTTCCAAAGGAGATAAGATCTCAAAACGAATACTACTAGAAAAAAAATAATAAAGAATACGAATAGTAACATTATCTTATATTTTAAGTATTCTGATCGCTCCTTGTATCACTAAAACAAAAACAACTGTTCCAATGATTAAGTCAGGTTTAATGGAGTTCATCCAACTCACCAAAAATCCTGCTGTTATTACCCCCAAGTTAATTATCACATCATTCGAAGTGAAAATCATACTCGCTTTCATGTGGGCTTCTTCTCTGCTTTTCGATTTTTGTAGCAGGTACAAACAAATGCCGTTAGCAATAAGTGCGAAAACCGAAACGATTATCATTGTAGAGAAGTCTGGTAATTTTTCTACTCCAAAAAATCTTCTCAACACTTCTATAAATCCAATAATCGCAAGCAAGATTTGGAAATATCCAGCAAGTTTGGCAATCTGCTTTTTTCTTATCAAAGTTCTACCAACTGCAAGCAGACTAATTCCATAGACAAAACTGTCAGCTAACATATCCAGACTATCCGCAACTAAGCCCATTGATTTTGAAATTAGTCCAGTTGACATCTCAATTAAGAAAAAAGAGAAGTTTATTCCAAGCACAGTCCATAAGAGCTTTTTTTGGTTTGTATTTTTCTTAAATTCCAATTGGTCTGTCACTTCGGTAGAAATTATTTTTCCTCCCAAATTCAATTCGTTAATAGATTTTTCGATTTGGTCAGTTTGTCCCGCATGAAAAACAATTAGTTTTCGATTAGGAATGTCAAAGTCCAAGTTTGCAACTTCTAATACTCCATCCAATTTCATTCGGATAAGGTTTTCTTCCGAAGGACAGTCCATTTTTGCAATATAAAATATCGTCTTTAGCATCTGTACTTTAATGATGATGATTATGTTCTCTACCGAAAGGTTTCAAATGAACTCCAATGGTAAAAACAAATCCATCAGTTGGAGCATAGATTTCTTGAAAAATTGGATTCTGTACAGTACCTAAAACTTCAGGAGAGAATCTATTTTGTCGTCTATCTGTGAAATTCTCAAAATTGATGTAAGGACTTCCCCAATTAAAATGTTTTTGAATCATAAGCCCCATAGTAATGAAATCACTAGTTTCTGTGCCATCAGTTAGAAACTGTGATCCTGTATAATAAGCCTCATAACCTATACGCCATTTATCATTTTCATACATTAATACAGTTCCAGCATTGTGTTTTGCTGTGAGTGGTTTTTGTGGACTTCCTGTCAAATATTTTAACCGAGTATCAATATAGGCGTAGTTGATAAACCATCTAAAATCCCTAAATGAAAACTTCACATTCGTTTCCATCCCAAGACTTTGGACGTTTTTAGGTGCATTTACAAATTGAAATTCACTATTCGGAGTTACCGCCAACAAAAGGGCATCGGATATTTGTGTATTGTAAAAAAGTTGATTGATCGAAACAAATAGTTCCTCTGTAATGGGTGTACGATAATTCAAGTCAAGATTTAGCCCAAATGATTTTTCAACATTGATGTTTTCTTTATCAATGGGTAATATATCTTGAAAATTTAAGGTGGCAGCTTCCTCTGTGAATAGGTCAGGAATTTTGTAGCCTAATCCACCACCTAAACGAGTTGTAAACTTATCGCTTGCCTTCCAGAGTAGTGATACTCGTGGTAAGGGGAATACACCCCAATCTTTGGAATAATCAGTTCTAAAACCAGTTTCCAATATTAATTTATCACTAAAGTCTCTAGTATTGTTTACGAATACCCCAAGTGTGGTGTGACTTATATCTCTAGGAAGTTCATTTCTATTTTCCTTGAAGGAGCTTGTATAAACATTTAGCCCTAAAATCCAATCTGATTTATCCGAACTTCTTGAGTAGTTAAACTCGCTAAATGAATTTAACTCATCACCGTCAAAAATGTAGTTTGGTAACGATAACTCCCGATTGAAATAAGCTATACTATTTTTAAATTCGATACTTTGATTACTGCCAAAGTTGTTTTGATATGCGAGCTGAGTGCTGAGTCTGTTTGAAGTATTATTTTCAAAGTATGTATGTTCTGAACTTATCCCATCATTTACAACATCTATGTCTCCTCCTTCTCTTTTGTCCGTGGTCGCATTGACACCAAACCATAGTGTGGAATTTTTATTTGGATAATAAAATAGTTTGGGGTTTAAAGAAAGTGAAGTCGTTTTTGGAATGTTCGTAAAATTATCATCATCGGGATTATATGGAGAATTGTAATGTGCTGCTCCGTATAAAGTATAGCCAAACTTTTCTTTCCTTGTACTGTAAAAGATATTGCCAGTACTACCACCTGTATGTGTTTGGGCTAGTAGTATATCAAGATCGGGTTCTTCTTTTGGCTGTTTCGATACCATATTGACTAATCCTGCTATTGCTCCACCACCGTATAATGTCGAGGAACTACCTTTGATAATCTCAAACTGTGCCAGATCAAGAGGTGGTATTTGATTTATACTAAGACCTCCTGAAAAACCACCATATAATGGAAATCCATCCTTTAACAGTTGGGTATATCTTCCGTCTAAGCCTTGTATTCTAATGCTACTGTTTCCACTACTCAAACTTGTCTGTTGTATTTGAATACCTGTGCTTTCTCTAAGAACCAAAGAAATATTAGCTGCATTCATTATTGCTTTTTCTTCCAATTCTTCACCGCTAATAAATTCGATACGTGTAGGTATGTTTTTGATAGTTCGAGTACTACGAGTTGCCTTTACGGTAACTTCTTCCATTACTTCACCTTTTGGCTTTAGGTGAAAATGAAAATCATTTGATGAGGTTGAGATTGTTATAATCGTATCGATAGTTTCATAACCTATATAGGAAAGTATAATTTCGTGTGATCCAGTCTTTACCTCTTTAATAAGAATATTTCCATCCACATCCGTAACACCACCTTGATTTGAAGTTTCAATAAATACGGTAGCCCCGATTAGTGGTTCGTGGGTCTGTTCATCAACTATAGTTGCTTCAAAATCGACACTTTGTGCATGAACAAATATTGATGGGATTGCCAATAGAGCAATCATTAAGAATTTTTTCATTTTTTTAAAATTGTTAAATCAGATAATAAAATCCAAGTCTATTTACAGACTATCGTATTGGAAAAGATTTAACAAAAGGCAGGTGGATGCCAAGTCCCTTCTACATACTCAAATGAATAATTGAGATTATATGGAAACAAATAAGAAGAACATACGATGATCGAAGGAGACCAAAAATATTGGGAAGGTGGGATTGTTACAATTGAACCACAACAAGTACATGTACAAAATGGAGTGCAATCATCTGAATGATTAGAGTGTTCGTGAGAATGTCCACTGTCACTAAGTTCTATTTTCTCAGAACCACATACTTCATTCACAACACCATCTGTGCAAGGCACTAAGGACAATACCAAAATATACATTGATAATATGAATGAGAAAATCTTCATTACAGATGCAAAGGTAACCATAACCCCATGCAACTTACTTGCAAAGTTTAATGGTTGCAGTTCTCGCACAATCCCTTGATGACCATATTGGCTTGTTCCATTTTGAAGTTTTTGGGCAGTTCTATCTGTGGTATGTTTTGGTTAGTTAGGCAAAACGTGTTACTACATTTGTTACAATGAAAATGATAATGCAAATCATTCGTTTCGCACTCACAAGATTCAAGGCATAGAGCATATTTCAATTGTTTTGTGCCATCATCTATTGAATGCACCAGTTTATTCTTTTCAAAGGTTTTAAGTGTACGATATAACGTTGATTTGTCTGCTAATTCAAAGGCATTTTCAATACTTTGTAGTGATACTGCCTTGTCTTGCTGCATCAAATATTGCAACACGAGTATTCGCATTGAGGTAGGCTTTATTTGCCTTCGTTGTAATCTATTTTCTAAAACTTCATTCATTACAGAGAAAACAAAGGTAGCTTCTTTAAAGGATTGTTTTAAACTTGGGGTAATATATATTCTTTGAAATTATATGACTTTCACCAATTTTGTTTCCTCTCCATCTTCATTTATTAAAATTAGTTCTGTGCGTGTAAGGCTTGTGATTTGATATACTTCCACGCTGCCATCATTTGTATCTGTCAATCTGAGTTCATCACAGTTAGACCCTATCTCATAGTTAAAAATCCATGTACTTAAAGTACCGTTATTTTCCTTGTCGGCTTGTGTTGAACTGACATACAACATTAAACCGTCCTCGCTCGGAATAAACCAGTAGAAGTCTCGATAACAGTTGTTATAGCACTTCCATTTCTTACCTGAAATACCACAATGATTTTCATACGATAGTGGTTCATTCGCTATATAGTTGGATTGAAGTAAAAATATATCTTGGAAGAATGTATTCTCAACTTCACTATCAAACAACCCTTTAATTGATACAAAGTCTCCTTCATTGTACTTGTT
>JAHDIP010000313.1 GCA_020630735.1 Saprospiraceae bacterium
TACTAAATGGTTTTAGAAACTGATACAGCCAATAAAAAGTCGTTCATTTAACGTAGAAGTTGTTTAAAAATGAATTGATGGCTTATTTCTAAGTCATTGATTCAGGGCAATCCCAACCGCTTTTGCGGTTCATTCGTTTCGAGTACTATCGTACTCGACCTTATAGGAACGCTCATTCATTTCAGCTTAATTTCCATAGCTATGGCTATGAAAAAGAAAAGGAGCTTCGTCCTAGAAATCAAGTACTTATAACTAAGCTCAGCACACATTCTTAAACAACTTCGTAGCAAAATTAGGGCGTATTACTTATATGGATACAATAATACAACATAGTTTACGAGATCGGATTATCCAGTTTTTTGGCAAACGAGTAGTTTATCATAGCTTGTTTTGGTTAACTATGCTTTTTCTTTTAATTTTTCTGGATAGTGGTCCTACTAGCTTTAACTCTTTTTCGATTGAGGTAATCAATGTATTGTTTTATGCTATACTGATTTACTTCAATTTGTATTACTTAATTCCCAATTATTTGACGGGTAAAAAGTTTTTGTATTACGTTTTTTTTCTGACCGTTTCAGTAATACTCGTAACGCCTATTAAAATTCTCATTTTTTACTTTATCTTTAATACTGCCAATGCACAGCAGCAATTATTGAATGAGCTCAATTTGTATTTTATTGCAAATTTTGTTGTTATGGGGGCTTCTACTATTGTAAAAATTATTTCTGATTGGGCTAGGCATCAACGGGAGCGTAAAGAACTTGAAACGCAAACGATGCAGTCTGAATTGCGTTTTTTGAAGTCCCAAATAAACCCGCATTTTTTGTTTAATACCTTAAACAACTTGTATGCGCTTACGTTAAAAAAATCAGATAAAGCGCCAGAGATTGTTATCAAGCTTTCTGAAATGATGCGCTATATGCTGTATGAGTGTAATGAAAAAAAAGTTCCACTTAGTAAGGAAGTAAATTATCTTAAGAACTACCTTGACCTCGAAAAACTCAGACAAGCGCAAAAAGTGATCATTAACTTTGATGTAGAGGGAGAAGTAGAAGATCAAAAAATTGCACCTTTATTGTTTATTCCATTTCTTGAAAATAGTTTTAAGCATGGATTGAACAATCATATTTCACAAGGATTTGTGAATATAAAAATCAAGGTCGTTGACAAGCACATTCATTTATTTATTGAAAACAGTAAACCTGATGCCTTACCTATGCAAGTACATAAACGCAGTGGTGGTATTGGATTAGTGAATGTACGTCGTCGACTCGATTTGATTTATCCTAATAATTATGAATTGAATATTAACGATAATCCTAAAACCTATCAAGTAGAGTTGGATCTGGAATTGGGATAATTAAGTATTTATTTTAGACATGCTCTAATGAAAAATATCAACTAAAACAAAGAAATATGATAAATGCAATTATTGTAGATGACGAACCTTTAGCGCTTGATGTTCTTGAAACACACATCGCAAATCTTCCTGAACTCAATCTTGTTGCTCGTTGCAATAATGCTTTGGAAGCTCGTGAAGTACTAAAAAACAACAAAGTTGATTTGATGTTTTTGGATATTCAAATGCCTCAATTAACAGGTGTAGAATTTCTTAAGACGCTATCAAATCCGCCACTGGTAATTTTTACTACAGCTTACCCAGATTATGCAGTAGAAGGCTTCGAGCTTAATGCTATCGACTATTTATTAAAACCCGTTTCGCTTGATCGATTTATGAAAGCGGTCAATAAAGCAATGGAAAAATTAGCTCTTCAAAGAAAAGATGAAGTTGCTCCAGCTAGCAATGATAATGCAGAGGAAAACGATTATATTTTTGTGAAAGCGGATAAAAAATTAATTAAGGTTACCTTTTCTGACATCCTTTATATTGAAGGACTTAAAGATTATGTCATTATTCGCATGGATGCTGAACGAGTTATTACATTACAAACAATGAAAAGCTTAGAGAGTAAATTACCGCAAAATTTATTCAAACGTATTCACCGTTCGTACATTGTAAGTATTAGTCGTATCAAAGCTATTGTTGGAAATATGGTGGAAATTACTGAAAAAAATCAGACGAAACATCTACCTATCGGCAAGAATTATAGAGAAGAATTATTGGCAATCATCAACGAAAATAGGTTGTAAATATGATGAACGAAGTTCGTACAGCTTGTTCACATATTCTTGGAACTTCTATCGAATCCTTTCATTCATTAAGTGGTGGGGATATTAATGAGGCTTATCTAGTCCGGACAGCAAAAGGTGCTTTTTTTGTTAAAACAAATACGGCTTCTTTTGCTTCCGATATGTTGCAAAAAGAAGCAAAGGGTCTAAATCTACTTGCTGAAGTAAACTGTATTAGAACTCCAAAAGTAATTGCTAGTGACACCTTTAATGGAACTGCCTTTCTGCTCTTAGAATTTATAACAGCAGACAAAGCTAAACCATTATTTTGGGAACGATTTGGACAACAATTAGCTTTATTACATCAACAAACTTCTGATCATTTTGGCTTAGACCATAATAACTATATTGGCAACTTAGTCCAAAAAAATGGTTCCCATGATGATTGGCTTCATTTCTTTATCAAGGAACGTTTACAAGTACAAATTGATCTTGCTAAAAAAAATAATCGTATCCCACATTCTATAGAGGATGCTTTCCATCAATTGTACAAAAAACTTCCTTCTATTTGTCCTATTGAACCTGCGAGTCTAATACACGGCGATCTGTGGAATGGTAACTTTATTTGCACTTCTGAAGACCGAGTTGTTCTTATTGATCCTGCCTTATCGTATGCACATCGAGAAATGGATTTGGCTATGACCTTATTATTTGGTGGTTTTGATTCTTCTTTTTATGATGCTTATCATGAGACATTTCCCCTAGAGAAAGGATTTTCCGATAGAGTGGAAATTTATCAGTTATACTACCTCATGGTACACGTCAATATTTTTGGAAGAGCATACCTTAATCAGGTAAACTCAATCTTAAAGAAATTTGTTTAGTAACGGGTAAAAAATAAGGGTGAAGCCAAAGACTTCACCCTAAATTATCTAACAAACAAAACCAACTAAAAACCAAATAAAATTCCTATCTTAAAATTAAGATTATTCGTTTTAGACTCATGCCGACCGTAATCAAGGTTTCTTCTATAATTAATATCACTCTCTTCAATACTTCTGTAAAAAGTATGTTGTCCTCGATTAAACGTTGCATTGACGTCAATTGCTAAATTGTATGAGATATCGAAAACAGCTCCGCCGCCTATTCCAAAATTTAGCGCTGTACCATGGAAAGCTGTTTTGCTATCATATAAATCCTGAAAACCTTCTTCTGCCATACTAGTACTAAAAAATGATATAGCACCTATTCGGCTTTCGATATAAGGATTCACTAATTTATCTTTTGAAGGAAAATATCTTAGTAATGCATTGTACGAAAAGAAGCAATCTTCTTCGTCAATTTCTGCCGTCAAGTCATTTCCTTCACTATCTCGTAATGCTAGATAATAGCTATCATTAGCATACATCGAAACTCCTACTTCTGCTCCTACGTAGACATTTTTGAGCTTAGCAGGATTATACAATACATTTATTGACACACCTTTTGGATCTTTTTCCAAATTTTCATTGTATTCCTGTAGTGGTTTTGTATAGTTGTATCCAAAACCGAAGGCTACTTGGGCATTTGCAATACTAAAAATTGCCAGCGAAAAGATACATGTCAAAAAACTTAGTGTAACTAATTTCTTCATAAAACGGATTGTTTTAAAGAAAAACGTATAAGCTTTAGAGACGCTGTTTTCTTAAGATAACTTTAACATCTAATATGATGTAATAAAATTCACATACGTAAAAAACAATAAATGATTGGATTACATCAAAAGAGTTAAATGTTGTTTATTTTTAAAATATATCTACACAAACTAGCTTTACAAGCTAATTTTGACCATTTTTGTAGCTTTATATATTAGTCGTTTGGCTTTATGTCAAGCAATTACTTATTTTTTTTCATTATTAAGGGAACAGGTAAAATAAACTACCCTGCTAATAAGTAGTGGTTAAATAATAGCTTCCGTATTTTTCACCCATTACTAAACGAGTTTTAAGGTATCTTATTCGTTACTAAACCCTTTTCCAAAAAGGAAAAGTTTGTCATTTAAAGAATTTAATTTTAATCCTAGCATATCCGAAGCATTAGATTGCATGGGGTTTGAAAATGCTACACCTATTCAACAAGAAGCAATTCCTGCTATTTTAGATAATAAAGACTTAATTGCCTGTGCACAAACAGGAACGGGTAAAACAGCAGCCTTTTTGCTTCCAATCTTAAATAAAATCGCTTCAGAGGAATCTTCGTCTGATTATATCAATACTTTAGTAATTGCTCCAACTCGGGAACTTGCACTGCAAATTGATCAGCAAGTAGAAGCTTTTGGTTATTTTGTAGGCATTAGTTCGATCCCCGTATACGGTGGCGGAAGTAGTGAGACTTGGGAACAACAAAAATCGGCGCTCACTAATGGAGTCAATATTGTCATTGCGACTCCTGGTCGTTTGATTGCTCATATGAATTTGGGCTATGTCAAATTTGATCAACTCAAGCACTTAATACTAGATGAGGCAGATAGAATGCTTGATATGGGCTTTAATGAAGATATTATGCGTATCGTCGATAAGTTGCCTAAAAGTCGCCAGACGCTATTCTTTTCAGCTACAATGCCTGATAAAATCAGAATACTAGCCAAAAAACTATTAAAGAATCCTCAGCAAATTAATATCGCTATTTCAAAGCCTGCAGAAGGTGTTTTGCAAGCTGCTTATATGGCATATGATACACAAAAGATTCCATTAATAACGAAACTATTACATGGTAAGACTGCTTATCCTAGCGTCTTAGTTTTTGCTTCTACTCGTAAAAAGGTAAAGGAAATAGCACGAGCACTTAACAAAGATTTTAATGCAAGAGAAATATCTTCTGATCTTGACCAAAAGGCTCGTGAACACGCTTTAATAGAGTTTAAATCAAAACGTGTTCAAATATTGGTTGCCACTGATATTCTTGCTCGAGGTATAGATATCAAAGAGATTAATTTGGTGATCAACTACGATGTGCCTAACGATGCTGAAGATTATGTACACCGTATTGGTCGTACTGCTCGAGCTGACTCTACTGGAGTTGCTATTACACTTATTTCCGATAATGATCAGCACCGCTTCCACGATATCGAAACGTTGATAGATATGGAGATTCGCAAAATGCAACCTCCTGCTGAAATTGGAGAAGGCCCTACCTACGATCCAAAAAAGAAAAAGAAACGCTCCTTCAATAAAGGAAGAGGCAAATCTAATAGAAACTACAAAGGAAGATCGAAATCAAGAAATGGTAAATCGAATTCTAAAACTAAATCTTCAAGTAACCGTAATTCTAATCCTAGAAGATAATATTTCTTAGTAGACATAAACTCTATTATTTAACCGTTACTTGGTACGAAAAATAAAAAAATGGTTTGGTGGATGAATCTACCAAACCATTTTTATTTTCCCTTATATATCAATTTAAAAATACTTATATATGTTAAAAATAACAATATAGATATTATCTGCATTTATTCTCCGTTTAATACATGTATGCATACACAATTATATTTTTTAACAAGTAACGTATAATAATAATTACACGCACTTTAGTTAGAGTATTATAGAGCTTAGTGAAACTCATATCTTTTTGTTCGAATTGCTAAAGCAAAATAAACAGAATGCTGTTAAATGCCATGTTGACTAGTCATCACGGTACATTTAACATAACTTATTCTCAATATATTCAACTTACAATGTGGTAATCCTTTTTAACGTTGCACAAACTCACGTCTGATGAAAAAGCAAAAATTTAATGCTATCAGGGATTTGAATAACAATCCTACATTTTCTAAAAATTCTATCTCTGATAATCAACTTATCGAAATCAAAGGTGGAAATGATTTTATTGTCATCGATGATGTTAATGGTTTTTAAATCATTTATAGAAATTATTTTTTATAACTAAAACTTACTACAATGAAAAAGCAAAAGTTTAATGCTATCAAGGATTTGAATAACAATCCTA
>JAHDIP010000314.1 GCA_020630735.1 Saprospiraceae bacterium
CGCTTAGCAGATTGGGTTGTTTTTTGGACTTAAAGAAAATTTTAAACAGATGAAAAACGATATAGTCATGAAAAGATCAATTGTGCAAGATGAAATATACTGAAACCAAAGTGGTTTTCGGATTGTCAAACGTTCAAAGTACTGAAAATCAAACGATAGCTACTAACGATGATCACCAGTAGGTATAGTTTGGTGTGAAGCATCGATGTTTACATTAAAAAATATGTCCTAAGAAGTCCACTAAACCTGGGTGCCATTTTTTAGTACCCAAGCGTTTTATCATAAGTGAGCGTTCTATTTTTCGGTGATTCACACCTAAGGTTTGATTGCTATTAATCATGAGCCAACGGCAGGTATTATCTACTAATTTAAATTTGTTTTTAAGATAGAGACCATGTGTATCGGCGATGAGTAATAAGAAATCAATATTATGTTCTTTTCCTAAAGTAGATAATTGATCGAGAAGGGAAGAGGCAACCGATTTTTCTTGGTATGCTTGCAATACGCAAAGATCAGAAACACCAAAAATATGAAGCAATTGCTCACCATTATTAATTATTCGATGTTCGACAGCTAAGTGCCCAATTAGGATGTTTTTATCCCAAGCTAAATAACGAAAGTTAGGTAATTGTTTGAAAAAACTACGGGCTGGGTACTCTGCAAAACAAGTGTACAATAACTCTTGAATTGCTTGATGAGTAATAGGTTTTATTTTAAATTCTTCTATCCGCTCTATTTGCATAAGCTTCGATCGGTTGTTCTGTTAATAAACATACTCTTTTTGGATCAAGTGTTTTTTTAATAGTTCGTGTAGTTTTGTTTCATTTATTTTGCGGCTCAACTGCCCTTTATAAGCATAAGCAATCTCTCCAGTTTCTTCCGACACAATAAATGAAGCAACATCTGTATTTTCTGTTACTCCTATACCTGATCGATGTCGTAAACCTATACTCTTGGGTAAGTTAGGTGTATCAGAAATAGGAAGAATACAACTTGCCGCAGCTATTTTTTTATTGACAATAAGTACAGCACCATCATGTAAAGGACTTTCTTTATTGAAGATACTTATGAGTAATGCTTGGCTAATTTTTGCTTCCAGCTTGACTCCTGTATTACTAATGTGTTGAAGATTGTTGTTATTTGTTATTACAATAAGTGCCCCTGTTTTTACTTTACTCATACTCAGTATTGCTTTTTGGATAGCTATGACCAAAAGTTCATCTTCTTCAGCTGGAGCAATTTGCTTATCGATTAATCGACCAAAAAAATTGGAACGTTGTCGAAGTGTACTATTGCCGAGCAATAATAAAAAACGCCTTACTTCTGGTTGAAAAATAATAATCAACATCAATACACCAATACTAACAAACTGGCTCAAAACAGTCGAAAGTAATTTCATCTCTAAAGCACCAACTAACCACCAAAGCGCATACAACAAGACGACTCCAATAAAAATATTGAAAGCGATACTTCCACGTAATAACTTATAGATCTGATAGATCAGATAACCGACTATGAGAATATCAAGTATATCCCATATTCGGAAAGATAAAGAGCCTATTTCGAATAGGTAATTCATGGAGGCATTTAATTATCATGTTGATAAATCACATCTTCTTCCATATTATAAAACATAAAGCTGAATAAATCTGCTGCTTCCTCAATTTGTTTTGACGTTGGTTTTCCTGCTCCATGTCCTGCACTCGTTTCTACCCTTATCAAAACAGGATTGTCGCCTTGATGTTTTTCTTGCAGCGCAGAGATAAACTTGAAAGAATGGGCAGGTACAACCCGATCATCGTGATCAGCAGTCGTAACTAAAGTAGCTGGATATTTTGCTTTTTCAACATTATGCAACGGAGAATAAGAGTAAAGATAATCAAAGCCTTCTTGTGTTTCACTCAAACCATAGTCACCTGCCCAAGCTCTACCAATCGTGAAGTTTTGATAACGTAACATATCCAAGACACCTACTGCAGGAAAAGCTACTTTGTATAAATCAGGTCGTTGTGTTATGCATGCACCCACTAGTAGTCCACCATTCGATCGACCTTCAATGGCTAGTTTTTCTGAAGAGGTGTATTTTTGAGCTATTAGATATTCGGCTGCAGCCTGAAAATCATTAAAGACATTTTGCTTTTTTTCTTTCGTACCAGCCTTATGCCACTTCTCACCAAACTCTCCACCACCTCTAATATTTGCCACAGCATAAATTCCACCATTTTCAAGTAAGACTGTTCTGGTTATTTGAAAGCGAGGAAGAATACTAATGTTAAAACCACCATAGCCATATAATAACGTAGGATTTTTACCATTCAACTCAATTCCTTTTTTGTGTGTAATAAACATTGGAATTTTTTCACCATCATAACTTTTATACCAAATTTGTTTCGTTATATAATCGTCTGAATTGAAATCAACATCAGGAGCTTTAAGAATGGTCGATTTAAGCGACTCCATATCTAATGCATAAACAGTAGATGGTCGAGTATAAGAAGCAAAAGTATAAAAGGCTTCCTTCTGATCTTTTTCACCACTAAGTTGTCCAACAGTTCCAATGCCAGGCAATTCTAAATCACTTTCGTGATTACCTTTTCGGTTAAATATTTTTATTTTGCTAGATGCATTGTGAATGTAAGTAGTTACAATTTTATCAGCGATTAAGTTGACATTTTGTAAAACATCTTTACTTTCAGGAATCATCTCTTCCCAAAAACCTTCTTCTGGTTTATCTGCATTGATAACGATTAGGCGTTGGTTCGGTGCTTTATAATTGGTCAAGAATAATAGCTTGTTTCCAATATTATCCACAAACTGATAATCATTTTTGATCTCTTCAACCAAAGGAATAAAATCGGAACTCTTCTTTCGTAAGTCTTTAAAGTATAAAGCATTGCCACTAGTAGATTCCCAGATGCCAACAACTAAATAGTTTTCGTCTTTAGAAGTAGTCGTGAAAAATCCTCGTTGAGGATGTGCACGGTCAGCAAAAATTAATTCATCTTCTGTTTGTGGAGTTCCCAATTCGTGATAGTAGACTTGGTGAAACTCGTTTTTGCCCGAAAGAGCATCGTCACCTTCAGGTTCGGGATAACGACAATAGAAAAAACCATTCTTGTGCCAAGAAATACCCGAAAATTTTACCCATTCGATTTTGTCTTCTAGTAGTTGATCTTTATTAATATCTTTCACATAAATAGTTCGCCAGTCAGATCCACCTTCCGAAACTTGGTAAGCCATAAACCGACCATTCTTAGAAAAAGAAAACTCCCCTAAAGAAGCTGTTCCATCTTTCGAAAACTGATTAGGGTCGAGTACGACTTTAGCTTCGCTGTCCAACGTTTTTTGTTGGTATAATACTGCTTGATTTTGTAGCCCATCATTTTTGAAGAAATAATAATTACTTCCTTCTTTAAATGGAGGGCTATATCGTTCAAAATTCCAAAGTTTTTGTAATCGTTCTTCTACTGCATCTCGATACGGAATTTCGTCTAGATAGCTAAACGTTGTCTTATTTTGTGCTTTTACCCATTTTGCTGTAGCCTCTGAGCGATCATCTTCGAGCCAACGATAAGGATCTGCCACTTTTTTGCCAAAATAATCATCTATTACAGAAGAATCTTTAGTGATAGAAGGATAATTAACAGGAATTTTTTTGAAATCTATTTTTTGAGAACTGTTTGCAGTTTGTTGGGCTGCATTTTTAGTATTATTTATAGTGTTTTGGGCTTTTTCTGTCAGTTTTTCACAGCCAGAGACGATAAAAGCTAGGGCGATAAATGCGATGTATTTTTTCATTCTTTTAATTTATTACTAGTTTGTTTGAAAGGGTAAAAAACGGTTTTAACATAAAAATTTAAACAAGCTCTAAAAAACTACTCCTTTTTTCTAATTTTGTATGAAATTTAGTTCACAGTGTGTTTAAAACGGATAATTGGGTGAAAGATAATGCTATTTATACCTAGTATCGCTTTAATTATCAAGAAGTTGCTTTGTTTCAACCTTTTTTACATCAAATATTGAGTATGCAATTTAGAAATTTTTTCATTCTTATAACAATTTGCTTTTTTAGTCTATTGTCTACTACCTCATTTGCTCAACAAGTTATGACAAATGATAGTGGAGATTTAATCATTTTGTACCCAGATGGTTCGTGGAAATATTTGGATAAAAATAATCCTGATCATGTTAAATTGTTGAACAAAGGTACAGAACAAAATACGACAAGCAATCCAAAAACTAAAAAGGCGAAAAAGGCTAAAAAGCCAAAAGTAAAGAAACCAACAACAAAGAAGTCAAAAACGGCTAAGGCAAAGAAACCGAAAACAAAAAAGCCGAAGACCAAAAAAACTAAAACGGCTAAGGCGCCAAAAGGGAAAAAAATAAAAACACAGTATAGTTCTGGAGAGGAAAGTGCTGCAAGAAAAGAAGCAGTAAGACGAGCAGATAAGCTAGCTAGAGATGAACGAAAAGCAGTGCAACAGGAAAATGTTGCTCTTCAAAAACTTAATAAACTAGAAGCTGACTACGAAGAAGCTGTAGAATTTGAAGAATTGACTGAGTATGAAGAACTTGATTACAAGTCTAAAATAAAGGCGGCTAAACGTACCTTTAAAAATGCTAAACGTACTAGAAAATATGCCACCAAAGAAGCACGAAAAGGAATCAAAATGATTGATATGGATAAAGCTACTCGTGATAAGGCTTTGGCAAAAATGTACGGCAAAAAAAATACGCCGATTACTCCTTCTTATGAAACGGACCCTAGAGAGGATGAAATATCATTAAGTGATCCTAAAAAAATTAAATCAAAGGCGGTTGGTTCTTCCTCAAGCAAGACCTCAACATTTAAAGTTTTATCTCCTGAAGAAGATGTAATGCTAAATCCTCCTAAACCACCTTGTCAATTTATCTATGATGGTGTCGATGATTTTACAGGAAAAAAGAGACGTGATGTCGCAACTTCTGTTATGTTTACACATACTAGTGATAAACTTAGACCCTACTTCAAAGATAGAGAATATATCACCTGTGAGGGGCACTTGAGTTCCTTGTCAGGGGGTATCCAAATGTTGAGTTTGAAATTTGTTATTGCTTCTGAGCATGCACAAAAAGAATTTGGAGCATTAGGGCAAGGAAGTATGCTTACCTTCAAAACCATAGATGGCGATTCGGTAAAGCTAGTAAATAAAAGAACTGACCCAGGAACTTATGACCCACTAAATAAAGAAGTAACTTACGAAGCACAATACTTACTGAGCAATGGAAATCAAAAAGATTTATCGAAAAGAGAAATTGATAAAGTACGTGTTGTTTGGAGTACAGGATACGAAGATTATGAAATTTTCAATGTCGACTTTTTTATTAATCAATTTAATTGTCTAAACTCAAAATAAATGTTAGGTCTAAAATTACCTACTGATCCTCGATGGGTCAACCTTGCTGAAAAAGATTTAGCGGAAATATTAACTGACCATGCTTATTGCGAGCAAAAGGCAACCACTACATGTATTTCCTTAATACAACAATATCCTGAACGGACTAGACTTGTAAAAGAATTATCTCCAATCGTTACAGAAGAGTGGGGGCATTTTCGTTTGGTACTCGCCGAACTCGAAAAACGTGAGCTTGAACTAGGAGCACAGCGTAAAGATGAATATGTCAATAAGTTGAGAAGTTTTATGCGAGGTGGTGGTACTCGTGATGAGCGTTTAGTAGAAAAATTGTTAGTTTCTGCAATGATCGAAGCCCGAAGCTGTGAGCGATTTCGTCTACTCTCTCTTCACATCAATGATGATGAGCTGAAAGAATTTTATCACAAATTTATGGTATCAGAAGCAGGACACTATCGCCTCTTTATCGATTTAGCAAAGCTCTATGGTGGCGATGACGAAAAAGTAATGAAGCGTTGGCAAGAATACCTCGACTTCGAAAAAGAAATAATGGAAAACCTCGCTGTAAGAGGTGACCGAATGCACTAGTCTTTCCAATTAGATTATATTTTGTTTATTCCTTTTGCCTTGTACAAAAGAAGTTTTTCTATTTTGATAATAGAAAATAAAATTGAACACTGCACTTTTTTTCTATTACCTGTCTTTATAATTGTAAACAA
>JAHDIP010000041.1:0-22190 GCA_020630735.1 Saprospiraceae bacterium
GTTTCATCTGTTTAAACTTTCTTGCATTAACTTACACTTCTTAGGTATTCAGTTTTAGGATCATCGTTAGTAGCTATCGTTTGATTTTCAGGTACTTTGAACGTTTGACAATCCGAAAACCACTTTGGTTTCAGTATATTTTAGGCAAGACATAGAATACTTTGGATGCTGTTTTTTTCAAAAAGCATAAAACAAGCCCGTTCTCAAATTGATAATCCGAAGAGAGGTATCCACTTCATTTTGTTTGATAATGGGGAAAATACTTCGTTGATAATTCAGTAATAATCTCATCGAAATATTATTATTGAATTGATATGCTGTGCCAAACCCGATGTTAAATTTCCAGAAACTTTTTCGAAACGAAGGATATTTAATCATAAATGATTCTTCTTGTTTCATTTCTTGATTATGATGCATCAAATTGACTGAAAACTCAACCTTATCATTATAGGATTTATTATAGCTAAAGCCTGTTTCACCGATAAGAGATAATTTTGAGTTAAGTCGATGCTTATAAGCAATATTTAGTGGCACTTCAATTGTACTTAAATGATGGCTTAAAGTGGTATAAGAATTTATAATATCATCTTCTAAAACATGACCATCATCATTTTGAATTACCACGTCTCCCATCGCATCTCCCATTGGAGATTCCATTTCCATTCGAAGTGTATTTTCAATATTACCTTCCTCATTTACAATTTCTGTTGAAAGGTCATAATCTATCACCAAAGTGTTTTCTGATCTAACACATAGATTATTAAAAATAACCCCTATATTCAAATGGATATTTTTAGATAATAAGTAATTGAATTGCAAACCGACTCCATCTGCAAAAACAGATTTATCTACACCACTCAAATTTTCTAATGCTTTCTTATTCGAAAGAACTGTTGAATTGAATGAAGGAGAATATAAAAATCCTACTTCTATCTTTCTCTTTGCGTTTTCAATATATTTTTCCCTTATCGCTCCCAATTCCACTATTTTTTCATCTATCACATTCGGAGTAAGCAGCAATTTATCAAATAGTATCAGTTGCTGTTTTTTAGTTTCTGCTAGTTCTTCCTTTTTTGTATTTGAAAGCAACAACTTAGCTGTAGCTAAATGATCATCAACTACAATAGTTTCTTTAGGTCTTAGGTTTAGAAAAGAAACACTCTTTTGTGTCTCCATCTCTACTGTTTTCTCAACTGTATGTACGGTTTTATTTTGATCAGATATTTCCAAAGATTTAGTATCTTTAGAAGATGCCTGAATTGCCATGGTACTATTAGCATCTTCTAGTTTTGTTTCAAAAGATATCTTTTCACCTTCTAATATAGAATCTACTTTCATATTTATGTCCTCTGTATTTCCTCTCAAATTAGAGAATGTATAAAATGAAAATAGAACAATCATTAGAACACCTATTATCATCCATAAAAACAATACTCCTTTTCTTGTTTTTTTCTCTTGAATAAAAGGAAGTGCTTGTTCAAAAATATCATCTGATGGAGTATTCCATCCTTCGCTTGTAATGTTATTGAAAAGTTGTTTTCTAAATAACTCTTCGAATCCTTCTTGATTATTATTGTTTGTATTCATTTTTTAATATTCAAACATTAGTTCAATTTTTTTTCTCAATGTCTTTTTCGCCTTCAATAATTGGGTTTTTGAGGTATTTATGCTAATGCCTAGTTGCATCGCTATTTCACTGTGTTTAAATCCTTCTAATACGTACATATTAAAAACCACTCGGTATCCATCTGGTAAACTTTGAATCAATGTCGTCAGTTCTTTTGCACTGATAATATCATGTATTTCTTCGTCTGTATGGAGTGTATGCCCAATTTGTTCAAGGTTGTTATCTACTTGATCAAGGCGCCTCCATTTTCTAAGGTATTGTCTTGCGGCATTTGCAATTACTCGATATGACCAGGTAGAAAAAGAAGCTTTAGTTGGATCATATTGATGTAAATCTCGAAAGACACTGATCAATCCATTTTGTAAAATATCTTCAGCATCCTCTCTATTACTGCCATATCTCAAACAGATCATGAACCACCGTACTTTATATTTTTGGTACAAAGAACGTTGAGCTGTGGTATCACTCCGTAGACATTGTTTGATTAGTTTGTTTTCTTCTGTATCCAAGGTGTAAGTTTTTTAGTTAATACAGATTCATCGATCCCTTTCGGAAAATACTGCACTGTCAAATTTTATTGTTCATCTTATCAATATTAGGTGGTAATGCTAATTGGACTGTCCTAAAAAATTACTACTATAGTTTGTTTGTTTACTCTAATATGTGCAGGTTTGATCAAAATAGTTGCCTAAGACATTAAAAAAAGTGAAAATATATTTTCGTTTTGCAAAAAGCTGTGTATTTTCAATAGCTCTAACTATTTACATCTTTTTTGATATCAAAATATACAAAAAATGAAAGACGATAAAATTTTAACACTCCACCCACAAGGAAAAAAAGGTGTTAATATTTCAAGAAGTAAATATGATACGATTAAAGATTTTTTACTTCAGAAAATTGAAGAACATGGAGAGGTCACTTACTCCGACTTGAACGATATGGCTGTCGATGAACTGTCAAAAACATTTGATGGAAAAGTGCCTTGGTATGTAGTAACGGTAAAGCTAGATTTGGAAACACGAGGTATCATTGAGCGTATTCCTAAAACAAGTCCGCATAAGGTGCGAATGAAGAAATGAGTTATCATAAAAAGCAAGCGCAAGTCCAAATAAATGAACTTGCGCTATATTTAGGACAAGGATATGTATACGTTTTGATTTTACGGTTTTTAGTTTCTTGTTTTCACAAAGCGTTCTTTTATCATTTGCTTTTCAGAATGTATTAATAGTTGATACATTCCTGCTTGTAAAATAGTAAGATCAAATTGATAGGTATTTATTCCTTTTTGGATAGCAATATTTTGTTCAAAAACAACTTTGCCGTTTAGGTCAAAAATCTGAATAAATGTTTCTTCTACTTCTTTAGATACTAGATGTACATTTAAGGTTCCAAATGTAGGGTTTGGAAATAGATTTTTCACCTTTACATTGCCTGTTTCTTTAACGTTATTTGTAGCGATCAAATTGTTGTCAGGTATACCAGAGAAAATACTAATTGGCATCCATAAGTCACAATCATTAGAAACCGCACTTACAAAATAGGTAGCTCCTTCGACTAAGTTTGGAATCTGTTCAAAAGACAAACAAGGATTGCTGCTCCAAGAATTACATTCCCAAACAACATTATAATCAGCGTCAAATACTTTAGTATTTTCTTGAGCGGTTAGACCTGTAATTTCAATAGCATTATTAAAACTAGATACATTGATATTGCAGAGAACATCGACCATTCCTGCACATGTACAACCATCTGATAAAATCATATCATTAATCGTAGTTGGGTCATTATCATCACAGGCAGTACCAACTGGTTGTGGGAAATTAGCATCATTATCATCACAATCTTCATAGTCACAATACCCATCATTGTCATTATCCGTACAGCCTCCTCCTTCAATAACTATAGGAATCCATTCTTCGCAGTCACTAGATTGTACACTTACATAATAAGTAGCTCCTACTGTCAGACCAGTAACTGTTTCTGTGCTAGAACAAATACCACCACCCCAAGGATTACATTCCCAAACGACATTGAAATCTGTATCAAATATTTTGGTATTGAAACCACTATTTAATCCGCTGATAGTTAGCACTCCATTCTGACTTTCGACAGTAATAGCACAAGGATCAGTATCCCCTTCAACGGTAATCTCAAAGCTACAAATAACAGGTCCGAAAACAGGGGTATAGCAAGGGTGCGTTCCTTCATAAGTAACAGTATAGGTACCAGCCTCTAAGATACTACCAGAACTTGGTCCTTCCGTTTGTGTTAGTTCAATAAATTCTCCATCGCAATTTGTTGTAAGACTAGGAGTTACAAAATTAACAAATGCACTACTTCCTTCTCCTTCTATATTTACAACAATATCTGACGAGCAACCATCTAGTTCTAAAAAAGGTTGAGCTATTGATGAATTAATGGTATACGAGCAGGTTTCAACATTTCCACACTCATCCGAAATTTCATAGGTAAATGTTCCATTAGTACCTGTTCCGACTGCTCCGCACAGGTAAGAGAAACCTGGTCCTCCAGTTTGAGTAACTGTAATCTCTCCTGGACAATCGCTTGTTGCCGTTGGTTCTGGTGCAGGTACAAAGCTATAGCAAAATCCATAGTTTGGCGTATTAGGAGGTGGAAACGCTACATTGATATCGTCTGGACAATCTACTATTAATCCAGATGAAGGAATACAGTCAAGCTCAAATTGCGCTAGGCAACTCGAACCAACAGTTGGATCAAAAATACCAAATAAAAAGGGCCCACTTTCAAAACCAACATATTGACTGATCGAAACAGCTTCTCCATAAGGAAAAGTAGAATAACCATTATTACCGTAACTATCTGTAGTAATAAATGTTCCAAAAGAATTGCCTCCATTAGTTGCTGTTGCAACGATGGTGTAAGATAAAATAGGAGGATTACAAGAATAATTTAGAACCTCCACATCTATCGAACATTCTCCTACAACTCCTAGGCATGTACAACCGTCTGCTTGTATCACATCTACAATTGTTGTGGGATCAAAGTCGTTGCATGGTGTTCCTACTGGCAATGGAAAAATAGGGTCATTATCATCACAATCATCAATGGCACAAACACCATCATTGTCATTATCCACACAATTTTCGATAACGACAGGAATCCATTGATCACAAAAAGGACCTTGAATACTTACAAAATAAAGTGTTCCTTGAGCTAAATCAGAAACGGTTTCTAAGCTTTCGCAAAAAGCTCCACTCCACGGGTTACATTCCCAAATGACGGTGTAACTTGCATCAAAGACTTTAGTATTGAAGTCGCTTTGCAAACCATATATCGTCAATTCTCCATTCTGTACTTCTGTGCTAATATCACAAGGTTCAGAATCTCCGCCAATAACCGTTAGTTCAAAACTACAGGTTTCAGGAGTATAGCAATCATTTATCATTTCATAAATTATGGTATAAACGCCTTCAGTGAGTTCGTCTCCTAAAAGAGGACCAGCAACTTGATTTAGAACTGGATCACCCCAATAACAATCAAAACCTAAAGTTGGTAAATCCCATGAAGCAGATACAGTCGTACTCCCACTAGGAATTTGTATACTAATGTCATCTGGACAGTTCATATTTAAAGCTATTCCTTCATAGTTCCCATCAGGGTCGGTGTGCATAAACCAACTTTTATCATCTCTCAATCCTGCTATATTGTAACCACCATTTTCTGATTCTGCTAAAAATGAAGCATGTAGTGTATTATCTATTGGATAATATTTTTTAATAAATTCAAATTCACAATTTTGATTAATACGACCTAGATAATTTACAGCATAACCTGAAAAATGATTGAACCGACCAAAAACTAATAGTTCCGTTTTGTCTAAATTAGAACCAACTAATTCTACTCTAGATTCTGCTCCAATAAACCCATTACACTCTACAGTACCATCAAGTGCAACCGATCTAAATCGTACAGAAGTAGGAGCAGAAGTTCCTGGCAATATCTCCTCTACAATTCCAATATTACCATTTGCAAATTCTTGATAGCCTGCGATATTACCTGTTGAGACAAGATTACCTCCATTAATCCAATTGGTTATTCCATCAGCACCAATATAAATTATTCTAATATAAGGAATTGAACTTGTACTCGTTTTATTAAAATAACTAAATACAGCTCCACCTGTAGAAGTCAGTAAAAGATTTCCTGCATTAGGATATGCTATACTATTTGCATTACTTGAATATATAGCATCAGTATTTCGCCATAGTTCATCACCATTAGTATCCGTCTTTATAACTAGTATGGATTTTTCAGTTGCTAGATTGGTGTTTTCCCAAACTCTTATAAAAAACTCACCATTATAATTTCTATTGATATCTACTTTGGGAGTTGCATTAGTATATTCGCTTGGCAATGAATATGATCCCGCATAAAGCAACAAACCATTTTCAAAAAGTTCTAATTCAAGCACATCATTGTTAACCTCTGTTATTACTGATAAGCCACCTCCTAAAGGTACTTCACCCGCTAGGTTAGTCGTAATGGAAGAAGATGTTTGAGTACCATTTAAATCGGTACTTATGTTTAAGCTTTCGTCTTGTAAGCTACCATATAATTCATAGCCATCATTCGTTTCGATAACTTGATAGATGTCGTGCGGGGTGTCATAAGTTGTATTGAAGGTGTTTTGTGCATTCGTTACAAAAGTCATTAATAAAAAATATGCAAAAAGTAGGTTGTATAGTTTTTTCATGTTTATAGCTTTTAGATTAGTTTATAAGAGAGTATACTTTATACCAGTTTATACTTCAAAAATAATCATCAATTCGCTAAGATGTAGTCACAAATTCAAATAAACTCCAATCAAAACATATCAAAATATCTTTACAACACATTGACAACCAACCACTTTAACATAAACCACTCCAACATTCCCCAATTAAAAACCGCAAGCTCATTCTTGAGCTTGCGCTAAATTTATGAGAATTAGGAAATGCAAATGCTTCTTTTAGTCTCTCATTTTTACAAAGCGTTCTTTGATGACTTTCTTATTTGCATGAATCAACACTTGGTACATACCTGCTTGTAGTTCTGAAAGATCAATATTATAAGCATTTACTCCTTTTGCAATTGCAAGATTTTTTTCGAAAACGATTTTACCGCTTAGGTCAAAAATTTGCACATAACTTTCTGTCTCTTTTTCTGTTTTTAGGTGCAGATACAATTCGCCAAAAGTAGGATTAGGAAAAATGTTTTCTATACCGAATCCATCAGCTTCATCAACTTGATTTGAAGCAATCAAATTATTAGCAGGTATACCTGAGAAAATAACGATGGGCATCCATAAATCACAATCGTTCGATTGAGTACTTACATAATAGGTATCACCCTCGACTAAGTCTGGAATTAATTCGAACGAAGAACAAGGACTTCCATTCCATGGATTACATTCCCATACCACTTGATAATTTGAATCAAAAACTTTTGTATTTTCTTGAGCAGTTAAGCCAGTAATTTCAATGGCATTATTGAAGCTGTATACATTTATATCACAAAAGCCATCGACGATTCCTGCACAGGTACAACCATCTGCTTGTATCATATCATTGAAAGTTGCAGGGTTATTATCATCGCAGGCAGTGCCTACTGGTTTTGGGAAATTGGCATCATTATCATCACAGTCTTCGTATGCACAAACACCATCATTGTCTACATCAACACAGCCCTCTGCTTCTATCACCGTAGGTATTTCTCACAAAAAAAATCCCGAATCTTCTATTCGAAAATTCGGGATTATGCATGAGATGAGGAAATTATAGTGTAAGTTATATATGTCCTAGCACTTAATTTCTCATTTTTACAAAGCGTTCTTTGATGACTTTTTTATCTGCATGAATCAATACTTGGTACATGCCTGCTTGTAGTTCTGAAAGGTCAAAATTATAAGCATTTATTCCTTTTGCTATCGCAAGATTTTTTTCGAAAACGATTTTACCGTTTAGGTCAAAAACTTGAACGAAACTTTCTGCCAAATCTTCAGACTCTATATGTACATACAAGTCTCCAAAAGTTGGATTAGGGAAAAGGTTCTTTAGTTTAAATCCATCCGCTTCTTCCACTTCATTAGCTGCAATCAAATTATTATCTGGGATTCCAGAAAAAATAACAACTGGAATAAACCCAAGACAGTCAGCAGAACTAAAACTCACAAAATATGTCGCCCCTTCTACTAGATCAGGAATCAATTCGAAGGAAGAACAAGGACTGCCTTCCCAAGGATTACACTCCCACACTACATTATAGTCAGCATCAAAAACTTTAGTGTTTTCTTGCGCTGTCAAACCTGTAATTTCGATCGCATTATTAAAGCTATAAGCATTTACATCACAAACAACATCAACTATTCCTGCACATGTACAGCCATCTTCTTGTATCACATCTTCGGTAGTAGTTGGGTCACCATCATCACAAGAATTGCCTACTGGTTGAGGAAAGTTTGGGTCATTATCATCGCAGTCTTCAAAATCACAAAACCCATCTGCATCATTATCGGTACATCCTTCTGTTACAATTACCACTGTAATAAATTCTTGGCAATCATCTGATACGGCACTTACGAAATACGTTGCTCCTTGGGTCAAGGCTGAAATAATTTCCTCACTTGTACAGGTGCTTCCATCCCAAGGGTTGCAATCCCAAACAACATTATAATCGGTATCAAATACTTTAGTATTAAAATTACCATTTAACCCATTAATCGTTAATACTCCATTCAGTCCTTCAGCAGTAATGGTACAGGAACTTGGATCGGCACCGATAACTGTAATGTCAAAACTACAGGATACATTATTATTACAATCATTAGAACCTTGAAAAGAGATTGTATATACGCCTTCGGTAAGCAAACCTCCATTTGCAGGACCTGCTGTTTGAGCAACAGTAAAGCCATTAGGACAAGTTGTAGTACCACTAGGTAAACTCCAAGTGGCTTCGATGCTATTGTTACCATCAGGAATTTGTAAGGTTACATCATCAGGACATGTAATCGTCAATCCAGGTTCAACAATGCTACAGTCAATATCAATGGTAGTACCACAATTTGCAGCACCTTCTACAAGATCAAAAAGCGTATAGATGAAAGTACCATTTGCAGCACCAATAAATGCAGTAATTTCAGCTGTTTCGCCATAAGAAAAACTTAGTAAAGTACTACTTCCATCTTCATTAAGGACATTTGTACCCCACTGTCCACTTGTATTATCACCAGTAACAACAACAGTGTATGTTACGTAAGGAGGATTGCAATCAACGCCGAAAACGGTAGCATTTATAGAGCAGTTTCCAGAATCTGCACAATTCACCAAAACAGTCTCAATACAAGACGTTTCATCTGCAGGATCAAAAATAGTTGCAAATATAGATTGGGCTGCGCCGTTATATTCGGTGATTGTAACCGTTTCATTTAAGGGAAAAGTAGTTAATAAATTAGTAGTAGGCCCAGACCGTACATAGGTACCAAATTCTGTCCCAGGAAAATCTGTACCAACTACAAATATGTCGTAGGTTATAAATGAACCTCCACAACTTACATTTGAAATCGTTGCTTGCAGATCACACATAGTATCATCGACAATCGTTTCGGTGCCAAATGGATGATTTGCAAAAATCGTTACACTTAGTAACATACAGTAAGTAAAAAGTAGTTTTTTCATGTTGCTCATATTCATACGTTTGTTTATCTTCTAGCAGTTGCTAAAAAAGTATTAGAGAATAATTTTTTTAGATTTTTTTTAATAAACCGTAGTTTACTTGTAGGTGATTGGTGTGTCTACGAAAAAATGAAATACAAACCTTTTGGGAAAGTAGCCAATAGCATTAGCTGATTTATATTTTATTGTATTGGTGATTGTATTGACTAATTGACCTTGAGTATTATTAGATCTGAAGCGTTAGGTCTATTAGAAGGTCGCTTTCGATTGTAAAGTTCAATAAGTCTTTTGCAGGATTTGGGAGTATAGTTATTAAGGAGTTTTATCTTCTTGATGTCTTAAAATCGGTATTATAGGTTCATCCTTTGTAGAAAGCTTAGAACCTCCTATCATTTTATAAAGTTCGCAAATTAATTCGTAATTATCATCAAATAAAATTGATTTTAACAATATGGCTTTCTGGATAGGAAATAGGAATAGTTATCGTACTTGTATAATCAAAGTTACAAAAAATAAATATCTTCCTTGCTAGCATTCATTAATAAAAACAAAAAATTAACCCGAAGCTTCTGTTTGAAACTTCGGGTTGACTTAAATGAGGGATAAGGTCAAAATAAGTTATACAATTATAACTTTATCTTTTTCCCCAAAACGGCGTTCTCAAAATCCTCATTATGCCTGCATAACTCTTAAGGCACCCCGTCCGAAATCGGTACTCTCATTCATTCGTTCATACCTTTTTTGACAAAAAAATATTTTACCATACTGTATTCTTTATTTAAATCCCATCCCTAATGTTTATTTATAACAATTTCTATCCTTATGCTTTAATAAATCTTAGCTGGCTTATTGGTAATTCTTCTGATAAAGGCATAATGAAATACAAACCACCCGATAGTTCACTAATATCTATGCTAAGTTGGGTTCTATTTTCTTGTACAATATAGTTGACTGTTTTAACCAATTCTCCTCTCATATTGAAAATACGAAGCGCCATTTTTGTTTCAATCTTACCTTCTATTGTTAGGTGCAATATATCGTTTGCAGGATTAGGGAATAAGGTATATTCAATGGCTTGTAAAGGAATTTCTTCTTCTTGATTTCTGAGGTCTACTATTGTATGCTTTTTATTTTGTTCGTCACTTATACGAAGACTAGAACCATCTACCATTTCATAAATTTCACAAATCAATTCATAATTATCATCGAATAGTTTGATTTTGATAATGTGGCTTTCTGGATCGGAAATAGGAATAGTGACCGTATTTGTACAATCAAAATTACAAAAATAAACTTCTTCCCAGTTTGCATTCATTAATAAAACGGAAGCTGTATTGGTCAATCCTGAAACGGTAACACTACTATCGTCATAGCTATATGATGCGGAACAATCATTACTATTTTCAGGGACAATAGGAATCCATTCTTGGCAATTAGTAGATTCAACACTAAGGTAATAAGTTGCTCCTACTGTTAATCCTGTTAGCGTTTCATTAGCAGAGCAAAGCGTACCACTCCAAGAGTTACATTCCCAAATAACATTATAATCAGCATCAAATACTTTTGCGTTTGCTTCTACGGTTAGACCTTCTATACTTACTTCGCCATTAGCTTGGCTGACAGTTAAGGCGCAAGTTTCATCTGTTGGTGTACCTAAACATGTACAACCATCACTTTGAATTTGGTCATTTTCTGTCGTGTCATTTCCATCATCGCATGAAGTACCAGTTGCTTGTGGAAAGTTTGGATCGGAATCATCACAATCATCGGCTTCGCAAAAACCATCGTTATCATTATCGGTACAATTATCGCCAACTATAATAATTGGAATCCATTCTTGATTTAGCTCTGACTCTGCACTTATATAGTAAGTCGCTCCAACTTCTAAACCTGCTATTGTTTCAGTAGTTGAACATGGCGTACCGCTCCAAGTATTGCATTCCCAGACGACATTAAAGTTCGAATCAAAAACTTTTGTATTAAAATCATCTTGCAAATTATTAATGGTTAATACACCATCCGAAGACTCAGCAGTAATGCCTGGAACAGGCATATCTTCACCATTTTCATCGGTATGCATGAACCAACTTTTACCGCCTCGTGTTCCTGCTACATTATACCCACCATTTGTGGATTCTGAAACAAAGTACGCTTCCGCATCGCCAAAAGGATAAACTTTTATGTATTCAAAACTACAATCTTCTTTAAAACGTCCGAGATAATTTTCTGAGGTACTACCAATCTCTGCTGTTGCTTTACCAAAAATAATAAGTTCTGTTTTATCTAATGACATACAAACTTCAGTTGTATAGGCATACCAAAGATCAACCATACCTCCTTCACATACTAATGCTCCATCAGTATCAAAAATTTTAACAGTCGTATAAATTCCAGAAAGTCCAGCAGCACCAGTTAGGCGGCTAAGTACTATTGTGTTTCCATTAGAAAATTCGCCAAAACCAATCGTTCCACCATAAGGCGTATTATCCAATACAGCATTTACAACTTCATTTCCGTCACTATCTATTCGTAGTACACTACAAGAATAACTATTAGTCGTATAGCCAATGATAATGCCTCCATCCATCGTTGGTTCTATTTTTCTTCCATAACCCGTCACTAGTGTACTAACATATGGATATGCTGCTGTGTAAGTATTTCTCCAAATTTCATCACCATTTTGATCTAATTTTAGAATCAAAATAATCGGTATGGAATCGGATACTGGTTCGTAATTAGAAATATTATAGATAAAACCATCAACATTTTCATAAGCAACAGGGGCTGATATAGAGTTGGCGATGGCATCTGAAATGTCATATGAAGTTGAATATTGGAGTTCATCATTTTCATAGTAGTCTAAAGTAATGCCTATAGAAGTAACTCCTGTTTCTAAGTGTAATGGAGGATTATTTTGAGTGGTGCTAGAAAGTATCATCCCATTCAAATCAACTTCGGTGGTAATATAATTGCTTAGTGTAGATTGGAGCATATAACCATTTGGTTTGTCAGAAACATTATTTATAACATGTTCTGTATCATAGCTGATGTTAAATACTCCTTGTGCTTGAGTAATGATACTTAACAATAAATAAAAAGCCAATAGTGAATTTTTCATAACTTAATTTTAAGGATTAATGGAGCTTATCACTACAAAAATATATGTCTTACTACATCAGCGCTAATACATTTTTTACCAATCTCCAATAAAAACACATAAGTACAAAAAAAATAAATCACTGACTTACAAAGTATTAAGATCATAATTAAGATTCTTACCCAATCAAAACTCCAAAAACAAACCCGAAGCTTTTGTTAGAAACTTCGGGTTGATTTTAAAATGTAGCGTTACACTATATAATGTAATCTACTATAAACGTTGTTTGATAAACCGTAAGCTACGTTTATGATTAATCGGTTGAGAAGGCAATAAGGAATAAAGTCCTGTCGGCAATTCACTAATGTCTATTGTCAATTTACTAAGACCCTCTTGTACAGTGTAGTTTAATTGTTTTACATACTGTCCTTTTCCATCGTACAGAGCAAAACTAAGATCCGTTGCTTCTTCTGAATCAATCATCAAATTCAATTGATCGTAAGCTGGGTTAGGGAAAATATTACTTAACGTAGGTACAACTTCTTGCTCTACTCTATTGTTATTTCCTCCTATCGTTTCGAATATTTCGCAAACAAATTGGTAGTTGCTATCGTATAGTTTGATCTTAATGATATAACCAACTGGGTTTGATACTGGAATCGTTACACTACTTCCACAATCAAAATCACAAGAATATACTGGCGACCAACTAGAGTTCATCAATAATACTGAAGCTACTGAACCTAGACCTGTAACGGTTACACTCGAAGAATTATACGTATAAGAGGCAGAACATCCTCCGCCTCCGCCTCCAGAAACTTGGAAAGCAGAACTTACTAAAGTGTTATTATTCTCGTTTGACTCTACGATAGAATTCAAGTGATCAATCACAACTATCAAATAGTATTGTCCTGTTGCTAAATTTGCTGGTACTGTAATCGCTGCTGGCACATTTTGTATCGTCCCAGGTCCAGTATTTCCCGTAGGAATTTCTCCAGCTAGAATATCGTTAGAACTGTAACTTTGATCGGTAGAAATATACATACCAACTTCATAACTACCTGTGCTGGCATTTCCGATATTATTAATGTCAATCGTGTAATTCATCACATCACCAGCATTTGCACTAGAGGCAAAACCACTCAAGTCGCTCACAGTAAGGTCAGGTTGTGAACCACCTCCACCACCTGAGATGGTTACTGGAATCCACTCATCACAAACATTCGATTGTACACTCACAAAATAAGTTGCTCCTACTGTCAGACCTGTAACCGTTTCCGTAGAAGAACAAACACCTCCACCCCATGGGTTACAATCCCAAACAGTAGCATAACTTGGACTAAAAACCTTCGCATTATCTTGACCAGATAAGCCACTGATCGTTAAAACGCCATTAGCACTTGAAGCAGTTACATTACAACCGCCGCCAATAGGTGTTCCTGCACAAGTACAACCATCACTTTGTATCACGTCATTTGTCGTATTTGAATTGCCATCGTTACAGGAAGTTCCTGCAGGTTGAGGGAAGTTTGCATTATTATCGTTGCAATCATCTTCTGCACAAACGCCATCATTATCATTATCTGTACAACCACCTCCGCCTACAGTCAGGTTTTGGTTCGTATCACAAATCAATTGCCAGCCTGCTGTATAGAGATAAGCATTTACATAGTAATCTCCATCAGGTACTGCTTGCGTTTCTGTAGCATTGCAATCACCCGCACAAGAGAAGAGTAAATTCCAAGAAGAATCAAAAATTTGTACAAGCGCAACTGGTGTTGTATTCAAGCCACTAACAGTAATAGAACCATTACCAGCACTAATGTTTACATTGTCACATTCATTCCCACCAATTAGCGTTCCTGAACAGGTACAACCATCACTTTGTATCACATCATTTGTTGTATTCGGATTGCCGTCATTACAAGAGGTGCCTGCTGATTGAGGGAAATTTGGATCATTATCATTACAATCCTCAGGTGCACAAACACCATCATTATCGTTATCGGTACAGCCACCACCAACAGTAATTGTATCTTCGAAGCTACAAATAGATCCCCAATTTGCTGTAAATAATTGTACGTTATAGTAATAAACCCCAGGTGCTAAATCTTCTATCGTTTCATTATAAAAGCAACCATTATTGCAACTAAAAACGAGATTGAAATTGGGATCGTATAATTGAATGATTGGATTAGCCGCATAAATATTTGAAATCGTAATGGACGAACCACTTGTCGTAACTTCTACATTACAAAGCGTAGAAGGATCAATTTGAGAATTGAAGTATAAGAAGTTAGAAATGTTTCCATTTCCTTGATTATCGAAAGCGGCATAATTAGGTATAACTACCGATGCACCACCTACTACTTGAGGATCTACTGTAAAGGTATAACTAGAGCCCGAGCCTGAAAAATTAGACAAGATAGCTGCAGGCGCTTCAATGTCATTAATGGTAAACCCCGAAACAGGCTCACTAAAGGTAGCCGTAACTGTAAATGGTCCAGTAACATTTGAAGTACTCGGAGTTAGTGTAACGGTTGGTGCAGATGCATTAGGTGATAAATCAAGTTTCCAAAGTTCAGTACCTAATGAACCACCATTATAATTCATATAAAGTTCATTATTCCAAACTCTTTTAAGCGTTCCACTATTGCTTGTGAAAGTATAAATAGGGAAAGTACCTGCACTAGTTCCATTCGATTCGTAAATAGATACTGGTTGTGTAAAATCACTATAATTAACTATTTTGAAATAAAGCTTGCCATTCCCTTCAACAAAATTAATAGGATAATAATTTGGATCAAAAGATTTTACCAAAACGGATGTGCCATTCTGCACTTTCCATAATTGATTATTGGCAGAAAAATAAACCGTATTACCTGCCTTTCCAATCTCTCGAATAAACTGTCCTGTTTGATTAACATTTGGATAGGTATCTTCATATACCGTATTTAGCTGTCCATTTTGATAGCTAAATACTCTTGCTGTTATCGTGGTAGCGTTAGCCTGGCTATTTCCAAAATAGAGCACATCATTTACGACTTCAGGTTGAAAAGAAAATGCTTGATTATAAACTAAGTCACCATCAAAATAAATATTATGATCATCACCTCCATCACATTCTCTTTGGATAAATACAGCATGATTATCTAATTTTTCGATAGGAGCAAAACTACAGTAATCTACAAATATATGAGGATCACTTCCAACTACTGTTGAGCCATTTACAGTACCATCACCAAATTGATAATTTTGTAGGATATTAAAGCTTCCTGTTGATGCTGAAAAATAAAGTTGTCCTTGTGCATCTACCATATGTGTGATTCGTTCTACACTATTTGGTAAGAGCTGTGGTACACTCATGTTTTCATTATAGCGATATAATAGTCCACCACCTTCAAAATAAAGTTCGCCATTATATATTGCAAAGTTGAAAATAGAAGCATATTGAGAACCGCCTAAATCTACAAGACTTGCTAACTTATAAGACCCTGCAGCGGTTCCATCAGATACATAAATATTATTTCCATAAGCATAGTATAACTTATTGTTATAGATTTTAAACCGAGCAGATGAGGGTTGAATGTATTCGTCAATTTGGTAAACTTCTTCTACGTTAGTGCCATCCCAACTCATGAGCCGATTAGGATTATTTACTAGAAATAATAATTCCCCATTTAATTCATAAAGGTTAGTTGGACTCGCACTTCCTGGAGAAAGGTCTCCTACTAAACTGAGTGCTTGAGTTTGCGATTGTACTTGGGGCAATAAGGTAAGTAAGCATATTGCTACTGAAAGTAAGCACAATGTAAAACTACGAATAGAGTTAAGTTGTTTCATTGAAATTGTTTTTGTTAATGATTGTGTTAGTAAACAAACCAATAGTATATGACAAATTTATAACCTTTTCGTTAAAGAAACAGTCACAAATAAATTGATTTCCCAAATAAAAAACCAAACCCTTTGCACAAATGTACACTGATTATCAGACTTTTACAATACTTAACAAAATTAACTTCCCAAAAAAAATCATCTTATGATTAGGAAGGATTTTTTTTTCCGACCTTTTCATTAACAATGCGATTAACAACCTAAAATTTAAAATCAACTTATTTTGTGGATTCAAATAGCGTAGCCACTTTGATAAAAAAATAGTATCTTGTAAGTACATTTAAGGCAAATTAAAATAATAAATCCCCCATCTTGAAGTTATCTTTTTCCACTTTACATCGTTAAAAATACTCGCTGATGCTAGGCATCATCTGTGTTTTTTGCCTAGTCTAGTAGAAAAAAATTTATCCAAGATGAGTATCTATTAACTTTAATTTGCCTAACTAAATAAAACAACAAGTAGAAGCAGAGCAAGAAGCTTGAGAAAGAGCAGAACTAAAAGCCACATTGCTTTCGACTCGCAATAAATTATTTGGAGCAATTGATATAGAAAAAGTTGGACAAGAGGTTTTAGCGATGTTTCAACATAATGCGAGTGTAAAAGGCATCTCATTAATCTCTAAGATAACGCCTAAGCTAAATGTTTTTGCAGATGAATCTGCTCTTCAAACAATCCTGAGAAACTTAATCAGTAATGCCATCAAATTCACACCAGAAGGTGGTACCGTAACACTTAGTACAGAGACAAAAGACGATAAGATTTTCATTATTATTAATGACACTGGTACTGGTATTTCTACCGAACGATTGGAAAAGTTATTTACCTTAGAAAAACAAAGTCGAAAAGGAACAGCTGGCGAAAAAGGAACTGGTCTTGGCCTTTCTTTAGTAAAAGAGTTAGTTGAATTGAATAAAGGTTTTATAGATGTTACAAGCAAGTTGAATAAAGGATCTCAATTCAAAATTGCTTTACCGACCGGTTAAATGTCTTCTATTAATAATTGATGTATCGTTATTTAAAGAAAAGTCTGCATGATAAATTTGACTAGTAGAACCTCTTCATATTCTTTAGATTAAAGCAGGGTTTTTATTTTGACCTTCATTTAAAGACTATTTTATAAGTGCATACATAAAACCATCGATATAACGATCATCTTTAAAATAACTTTTACGAAGCACTCCTTCCTTTTTGAAGCCTACTTTTTCGAGTACACGAGCCGAACCCTTGTTGTATGAAAATACATTTGCAGCAATGCGTACAAGCCCCCTTTTTTCGAAACCGAATTTGACAAAACGCTCCACTACATTAGTCATAATACCTTTGCCCCAGTAGTCTCTCGCCAACCAATAACCTAATTCATCTTTGTGAGAAGCTTTACCATACATTAGTTGAAATCCGATACCACCTATAAGTTGACCATCTTCTTTTCGAATCGCCCAATTCGATTGAATACCATTTGTATTGAGTTGGTTTTCTACAAAATCAAACCAGTAATCGGCATCTTGCTCTGTGTACGGAAAAGGGATCAAAAGCGTATTGTCATAAATTTCTTTATCATTTATCTGCCTCACCAAAGAAGCTTTATCGGTTCGTAAAAACGGAGTTAATGTTATTTGTTCATCTACTTTTATATTCATAAGGTTATATTTAATATAGACTTATTAAACCTTTAACAAGAAAGCATAAAAATTAGTTTCAAACAACATTTCCAGAACTATACTCAAATTATTTTTAAAAAATATTTATAATTTTTTAAAAACCTACATCTTACACAAATCACTGAAAATCAATATGTTTTAATTTCATAATCAAAAAAAAGCATATTTATTTAAAAAAAAGTACCCACAGACTGTATCTTTTTACGGTTACCACATTATGTATTTGAAACGGTCTTTATGGCAATAAGCTGATAGTCTTACATCTACAACTCATAACCTTAAAGTATTGAGTTGTAGATTGTAAGCTATTTTTTTAAGATGAAGTAATAAAGTCTTCTTCATCATTGAAATTTCTAATGGATACGAAAAAAAATTAATGTGTAAATGCTAATGAATTTACAAATAAGTCGTACCCTTGTGAAAAAAGAAGTACGAATGGGTTCTAGCAAAAAGACTGTCTCTACTGAAGCAATGGAAGCAGAGTGGCTTGAGATTCAAGCAGCTCAGCAAAACCCAGCTATGTTTCGCCCATTATATGACCGCTACTATACGCCTATCTTCCGTTTCATTTACCGACGAACTGCCAATGAAGATTTAACTGCCGATATCTGTTCACAGGTATTTATGAAAGCTATGCAACGCATAGATAAATACCAATATAAAGGTGTTCCATTTTCGGCATGGTTATACAGAATAGCAAGTAACGAAGTCACCCAACATTTTAGAAATAATCAAAAAAACCGAGTCGTCAGTATTGAAGATCAAAATTTTCAAGAAATAGCCGACGAAGTTGTAGAAATAAAATCAGAGTTTCGTAGAGAAGCAATGATACACGCACTAAGAGAACTCCCAAAAGATGATGTGCATTTGATAGAAATGCGCTTTTTTGAACAACGCCCATTTAAAGAAATTGCCGATATTTTAGAAATTACAGAAAGTAATGCTAAAGTAAAAACCTATCGGATACTTGAAAAATTGAAAAAAATAATCCTAAAACAACAACAAGCTGGTCAAGCACCAGATTAACACAAAAACGAAACATACTATAAAAAAATAAGGTTGATGAAGAAAAAATAAGTTCCCTTTTTTTGAATGAGATCGTTTCACACAATCCATACGAACTTAGTAAGTTCTTATTTAATCGTTCCTAAAACCAAAAATCTGAGTAAATGAGCAATAATTACAATTATAAGTTTAATCCTAAAAAGCTGTCCGACAAGGATATCGAACGTCACAAAGACTTCGATGCTCTTCTCGCTCAACAAAAACGGGTTCCTCTTTTAGTCCCTAAAAAGGAAGGAGGAAAAATACGACGCTTGTTTTATTTAGCAAGTGCAGCAGCGGCAGCAGCTATATTGATTGGTGCTTTCTTTTACTTAAGTCCTCTTGAGCAACAAAGTAATCAATCTGCTACTCATAAGTATTTAGCTAGCCAACCTTTTATTAATCCTCCTCTAAAAAATGTGCAGGCTAAATTTGCTAGCTATAAAGTTGATTCGTACAAAGGCGGAGAATATGAATACGAAAGTGGTTCTAAAATTATCGTTCCACCTAATGCCTTTATCAATGAATCAGGAAAACTAGTAGAAGGGGATGTAGATATTAGCTATACAGAATTTCATGACTATGTTGATTTCTTCTTGTCGGGTATTCCGATGACTTATGACTCAGCAAGTATGACTTATCATTTTGAATCTGCTGGTATGATCCAAATTTTTGCTGAACAAGATGGTAATCCTGTACAAATGCAAGAAGGTAAATCAATTGATATTATACTAGTTTCTGAACTCACTACGTCCAATGTTAATGTTTCTCCTAAAGATTTTAATGTATACAAACTAAATGAAAAAGAGAGAAACTGGACATACGAAGGAAAAGACAACATGACTATTTTAGCAAAGGAAACGCTAGAAAATACAACTACAGAAGCAAGCATTAAGAAAAATTTAAATCAACAATTAGCTCAACTAGATAAAGATTTATCTAGTTCACTAGCTGATTTAGATGCTTCTTTCCCGAAACCTGATCGACCTATAAAACCTCAACGTTCTAATGGTTCTGAAAATGTCTTTAGTCTTGACTTAGATGATGAGAATTTAAATTTTGACGATATTTTTGAAAACGAAAAAGGTACGAAGGAAGAAATTAAAGCAAAATACGAAGCCATCGTTTGGCAACTAGCTCCAGGTTATTCTCTGGATGAAGAAAACTGGGATAATATGCGTCTCAAAAAAATTAGTGCTACTAAATTTGAATTGACACTTATTAACGAGTCAAAAAACTTAAAGGTAATTGTGAATCCTGTTTTAGGTGGCGATGAATACCAAAAGGCGCTTAGTGATTTTGAAGAAAAAATGATTTTTTTTACGAAACAAATGGAAGAACGTGAGGCTAATATGAAAGCTCAAAAAGATGCCTTAAAGCTTCGATTTGATGAACAAAAAAATGCTGCTAAGGCTTCTTCAAAGCAACAAGTAGAAATGCTCAAAAAAGGAAATACTTCTACTGATAAAATGATCAAGCGCAAAGTCGTCAATCGTTTTAAGGCAACTAGTTTTGGTATCTGGAATTGTGACCGACCTATTCCACCTGATGCGACAAAACTTAAAGCTCGATTTGTCGATGCCAAAAGTCAAAAACAGTTTAATGCAAAATTAGCTTATATCACCAACAAAAAGCATAATACAATTGCTCGATTTTATGCTGAAAAAGGTACGGAAGTTGCCTTCAATTCTGATACAGATAACCTTCTTTGGATTGTTACTGAAGATGAAAAAATTGCCATCTTCAAACCTGAAGAATTTAAAAGAATCAATCAGAAAAAAGGAACTGCTATTTTCAATATGAATGTAATAGACAAAGACCTTGCAGATGAAAAAGATGTGCGAGAAGTCTTATCCTACTAAAGGCTTTGCAACAAAATCTATTGAACCTTTTTAATGTAAAAGAAAGATAATCTAACCTTATAACTAACCTTTTTTAAAAATCCTGCACTCTTTAGTGTGGGATTTTTTTTTATCAAATATTAACGCATGTTAAATTTCTATTTTTTTAGTGGTAAGATTTTTTATTTTGTGCTTAATACCTTATATTCACAAAAAGATTCTGTATAATGAATCACAAAGAAAAGTAAAATACTATGAGAAAGCATGCTTAACTAGCCCATCTTTAAGCTGTTTTCCAACAATCAATTTAATATTTTTGCTACTTAGCAATTGCCTCTCAGGAGGCTTGTGTTCTTTTAAGTAGTTTACGTAGTGTACATTTGGTTATCAGCAAAAAGGGAAGCAGTTGCTTCCCTTTTTCTTATTTTAGAGTAAGGAAAACAAACCTTATCTTGTCAAGAGTTGTCAACCAAACGTATACCATTTGCTTCAAGTGTAATCAAGCGTTTTTTGTAGAGTAAGCCAATCGCTTTTTTGAATGCCTTTTTACTCATATTCAATTGGGCATATATTTCGCCTGGTGCGCTTTTATCTGTTAGTGGCAAGAATCCATTATTGGATTTAATTTTTTCTAGCAAGTCCTCTGCCGTTTTAGGAATCAAAACACGATAGCCTTGTGGCTGTAAACTGATATCGAGAAGTAAGTCTTCTCGAATGTGATGGATATATGCTTTTTTGTATTCTCCAATCGAAATAACTCCAAATATTTGATTCTCATAAAGTAATCCCCAATATCGTTTATTAACAATTACTTTGTAGCCAAGATCTGTTTGACGAGCTACTAAAATTTCGACTTCCTGTCCTACTTCGAAGCCTTCGCTTTCGGTTTGTAAAAATCGTTTTAATCTTGAAGAAGCAACAATTCGTTCGGACGTTTCATCAAGATAAATATATACAACATAGCTTTCTCCTTCTTCGAAAGGTTCTGCCTGCTCTCTAAAGGGTACAAACAAATCTTTAGGTAATCCCCAATCTAAAAATGCACCAAACTCTGTTATCGATTTTACCTCTAGACAAGCGAAATCACCAACTTTTGCTTTTGGTTTTTCGCTTGTTGCTATCAAACGATCTTCAGAATCACAGTAAATAAATACCTCTAAATCTTGTCCGTCTTCTACGCCTTCTGGTACATAGCGTATAGGCATTAGTATTTCGCCGTGCGCTCCACCATCTAGATAGATTCCGAAATCGACGTGTTTTACGACTTCTAGTTCGTTATAATCTCCAATTTTTATCATTCAGTTGTTTTTGTCTTTTGTCACAAAAAGCAAACATAG
>JAHDIP010000041.1:22290-34614 GCA_020630735.1 Saprospiraceae bacterium
GATGTCATTGTGTCGAAATTCTAACTTATACTTACTAGTATACCGTTTAAAGATCGTCATTAGTAGCTAAAACCTTTGGCAATCCGACAACTACTTTGGTTACAGTATAAAACAAACACTTGTAACAAGTCTAAAAAGTACTTCGTAAGTTGATGACATTCATTCTAAAATACATCCTATGCTTTTTGATTAACTTCTTAATCTACGACAATTAGCTTTTGGCTAATTGCTCCTTTATCAGTAGACAATCTAATAAAATAAGTACCACTTGCCAAATCTTTTACGTTGATTTGTAAATTTAACTGTTGTGCAACTTTATTTTCATAAAATACTCGACGACCGACAACATCAAAAAGTGAAAGCTCTATCGGTTCACTTGTTTCAAAAACAGCATCTACATTTACCATGTCAGTTGCTGGATTAGGATAAATAATTAAATCTGATAAACCTACTAAATCCGAAACAGCAACGCTTTCGTCTATCATTGCAGTCGCTACCATTTCGCATCCATTAGAATCAACAATAGTAAGAGTATATTCACCTGCAGCTAAATCTTGAATTTGATCAGTTGTTTCGCCTGTACTCCATAAGTAGGTATAAGGTGCTATTCCGCCATCAACACTAGCTGTAATCGAAGGATGATCTCCATGTACTACATCTAAATCAATTGTTAATGCAATAGGTTCTAAAATAGTGATAGAAGAAGGCGAATTACAACCTGTAGCATCTGTCACTAATACGGTATACACTCCAGCAGATAAATTGGAAATACTCTCAGTCGTTTCTCCACTTAGCCACTCGTAAGTATAAGGAGCTATCCCATTTGTTACCGTTAAATCAATTGTCCCATTTTCCCCTCCATTGCAACTTACATTTTCCATTGCTACTTCTATATCTAATCCTTCTCCAATTTGCAGTTGAGCAGTAGCCGTAGTACTACAAGCATTTGCATCCGTAACTGTTAAAACATAATTACCATCTAATAAGTCTGAAATATTTTGATCAGTAAAACCATTATCCCATTCGTATTGGTAAGGTGCTGTTCCTCCTTCCACTACAGTATTTATTGTTCCAGCAATACCACAAGAAGCACCAATAATATGTAAAGATACTTCTAATCCATCTGGTTCTTCAATAACGACTGTTTTTTCAATCGTACATTGATTTGCATCAGCAATTGTAACAGTATAAGTTCCTGGAGAAAGGTCTGTAATAGAAGCATCCATTTGACTGTTATCCCAAAAAAAGAAATACGGTGCAAGACCTCCTGATACTGTTATTGAAGCAGTACCATCATTTGCGCCACTACAGGTTACACTTGTTGTATTAATTTCAGAAGAAAAAGCAGCACAACTCACTTCACCAGCTTGTACTTCGACTGTAGAAATGGTCAAACAATCATTCGCATCTGTAACTGTCAAAAAGTAAAGTCCTGCAGATAGTCCAGAAATTTCAGAAGAAGTAGCCCCTGTGCTCCATTCGTAGCTATAAGGAGAAGTACCACCATATACAGTAGCTGTTGCACTAGCATCATTTGTGCCTTCTTCTGTTTCATCAGTAGAAGACATTATGATCGTAACTGGACTAGGTTCTTCTATAATTATTGTTGTCTCTACAGTACAATTGTTTTCATCAGAAATTACTGCTACATACACTCCTGCACCTAAATTATTTATTGTCGAAGCAGTAATTCCGAAATTCCAACTGATTGTATAAGGCAACAAACCTCCTACTCCACTTACAGTCGCAGAACCATCATTACCTCCATTGCAGGAAACATTTGTCGTAACAATTTCAAAATTTAAGGTACTACAATCAATGGCATCACTTTCTATTGTAATTGAAGCCGTACTAGTACAAGCATTAGCATCTACCACAGTTACGGAATACACACCTGAAACTAGACCATCGATTGTTTCGCCTGCTTCGCCGTTACTCCACATATAAATATAAGGTGCAGTTCCTCCATTTACCGTTGCTTGAGCCGTTCCATTAGCTTCTCCATCATTCGTTTCATTCATTCCATTGATAGAAATATCTATTTCAGAAGGCTCTAAGATTGGTACTGTTACTACTGAAGAACAACCATTAGCATCGTATATGTTGGCAACATAATCTCCTGCACTCAAATTATTAATTGATGCCCCTTCCATACCATTATCCCAAAAAATAAAGTATGGTTGAGTACCTCCTTGAGGTACAATAGTAGCTGCACCAGTTGAACTACCATAACAAGTTACATGATTAGGATAAATTGATGTACTCAATACGGCACATTCTAATTCTCGAACACCAACAGTAGCCGACGAACTTATTGTACAACTATTGCCATCACTAACAGTAACTTCATAATCTCCTTGCTCCAAATTATTAATAAAAGGAACTGAACTTCCATTACTCCATTCAAAATCATATTGTCCGACACCACCTGTAACAGAAACAGTAATATTTCCATCATTTGCTCCTTCGGCAGTAAGATCAGTAACTTGTAAGCTTAAACTTAAAGCATTGGGTTCGCCTAATGTAAATGAAGCTTCATTCATACAGCCATCATTATCTGTCATCGTTACAGTATAAACACCAGCACAAAGGTTATCTATAATTTGAGTTTCTTCACCATTACTCCATATGAAAGAAAAGTCGCCTCCACTTTGATTGGCAAAAGCAGATAGACTTCCATTACAATCATTTTTACATAAAGGTTCAATCGTTGAAAATAGGATATCGAAGTCGTTACAATTTACAGCTTCCACTATTACGTTTGTATAAGCTGAACAATTATTTATATCCGTAACGGTTACTTCATAAGTTCCTGCTTCTAGTCCTAAAAGACTAGGAGTTGTTTCTCCAGTATTCCAAAGAAAAGAATAAGGAGCCGTACCACCATTAACACTTAAAGTTGCCGTACCGTTTGGGTTTATAGAATTGGTAGAAGGAGTTGAGGTCGCCATTAATTCTATTTCCACTACTGTCACGGCATCTACTAGTGTCAAAGCAGTTTGAATACAATCATTAGTTGCCGTCAATGTTATGTCAAATACTCCTGTTGTAGTGTACTCTATATTACTTGGATCACTACTCACAGAAGAGGTATTGGATGCACCTTCAAAAAACCATTGATAAGTATCTGCATTTTCGGTATTATTTAAAATGTCTATCGAACCTCCAGAACAGATCATAGATTTTTCTACAAAGAAATTGATCTCTGGTGCAGTTCCTAATTTTGGAATGATATAATTGGCAATATCTAAACGCCAACCAGCATTATCATTATAATTATGCCAAGAGCCATCGCTCCATTGTTCCCAACCTGTACCTTGACCACTTGGAACATTACCTATTGTGCTAGTCGAAACAGCTAGCGCATCTCCAGTACTCGTTGGTAATATTACGCCTATAAAAAATTGTCCTGAATTTAGCTCAATTGCTTCATCGAAATCTATGTAGAATGAAGGTGAACTTCCCGCTATATTTTGGATAGTTGTCAACATCACTTCTTTCGAACCAAGCATTGCTCCAGGAGTACCACCTGCCCCATCCCAAACAGCCAATGTCACATAAGCAACAGATGGGTTTGCAATTGTTATTTCTGCAAAATCAAAAAAAGCACCTTGCACATGTGTATTGCCTCCTGTGTAATTAAAATATTCAGCTTTTGCTAAATCATTATATCCATTAGTACCTGAAACGAATCCTCCATTATCTGAACCATAAACGGTTGGTGTAAAATTTATAACATCAAAGTTAGAAGGGGTTTCACATCCATCTATACAACTACTAGTTATCGTAACAGAAGAAGTTGTAGAACAGGATTCGGCATCCGTTACTGTTACCGTATAGTTGCCAATTCCTAAACCTGAAATAGAGCTTTGATTATTTCCTGTACTCCAAGCATAGCTATAGGGACTAGTTCCTCCTGTAGCTAATACACTTGCTGTGCCATCATTTCTATCACAAGTTTCTGCAGTTGTATTTACCGCCAAATTTATAGTAGGGCATCCTGCTACTCCATTGCAAACAACACTTCCATTTACAGCTAACTGTAAACGACTTGCAAAACCAATATTGCCAGCGGTGCCATTCAAAACATTTCGCATTACATTTATTTGCCCATTACTAAAAGAAGTATAGCATCGGTCGTCATTTACATAATCCATATAGTTGACAAACATATGTTGATTGCCACAAGTAGTTGGACCTGTAGGAAAACCACTTCCACAATTTAAATTTGGAATTAAACCTGAAGTAGTTGAACTTACATTTGGAGTATCGTTGATACCATCATCTTGAGAACAACTATATCCGTTGAAAGTATGAAACAGACCAAGGTAATGCCCTGTTTCATGTATCATTGCCTTATCGCCAGATTGATTAAATCCTGCTCCTCCAAACCATCGATAATCAAGCACTACACCATCTGTAGAAGAACCAACTAGCCCAGGGGTTGGTAAATAAGCATAGCCCAACACACCACCATTTTCGGTAGTGCCTGGTATCGGGAGCACATAAATATTATAGTAAAGATTTGAATTCCAAGACGTAGCAGGTTTGATCGTTGATTCTATATTTGTATTGCTGGAACTAGTTCCTGTAACTGTCATTTGATGTCTAGTAATTCCAGTAGAAGAATTTCCGTTAGGATCAACTGTTGCTAAACAAAAGTTGATATTGGGGCGACCTATAAGACTTGCCCATTGTGAAGGCGTATCATCGAAGTTGCTATTTTCGGCAGCAAAAGCTTCATTCATTACATCAATTTGTGCCTGTATTCTTTCTGCTGATAAATTGGAACCAACTCCTATCGCTTCGCCTGTATGAATAACATGTACAACTACTGGAATGGTTATCGTATTTATACTTCTAGTTTCATCTTCTATCGAAGATAGTCGTCCTATTCCTTCATCTAGGTATCGTTTTACTTCTTCATCGTATTCAGGATGACTTTGAGTCCGATGATCAATCATTTTGTTGAAACCACATGGTTCGTTTTCATGTGTATGATTGATGTTTTTCTGAGCTTGTATGAAATTCATACACAAGAGTTGTAATAGAGAAAGTGTTAGTGCAGTTAAAATTACATTAGATTTCATTTGGCTTAATTTTACAATTTTTGGAATTAAATAAGCATATCTTTACCAGTCTTTCTATCGGCATTTACCTATAGAATAGTCAATACAATAACATTCTGCATCCTGATCACTCAGTATGCAGTTCATTATTTTTTTGTTGAAAAATACTACCTTCGATTTAATCGGAGATAACTAAGTAATGGGGGAAAATTGAATCTGGATCTACTTCTTTTTTTCTTCAACAAAGCCTGCCCAATCGCTAATGGCTGTTTTGCCAGTTTGAGCAAACTCATGTATGTCATGTTCAGAAATATTAAACATACTTTCCATTTCTGAATAGAAATTTCTAGCAGAAGTTTCATCTTGTAGTATAGTTTTGAAGTCGCTATCTGATAAACCTGTATCAGCAACTAAACCATCATACAATGATTTTACCTTTGAGTATGTTCTATGGGATGTGCTTAAAAGGGTGAGCCAATCTTTGGTAGATTCTAAAGTACTGTTTAGCTTGTTTTTTTCTCTTATTATGTTATAGAAATTGGCTTCGTCTTTTGAAATTTCCCACTGCAAATTTTGATCATTTTGCGCCGTGGTTGATATATTAACGGACTGCTGATTTGAAAATTGCTCAGCTAAATGTCTTAACATATTATCAACCTCAACACTTTCTTTCTTTTTTGATGAGGGAGCAACTCGTTTTGAGTGAGGAGTGCTAGAAGAACGAGGTTTATCTAGAATCTCTACTTCTTCCGTTCTTTCTACAATATGAATGCCTTTGCTCTTTAAAAAAAGAACCAAAATAATTCCTAGTGACAGTATTAAAAATAACCATTCAAAACGGCCCATTAATTTTCGTTTAGGTTTTGGCTTTGGGGCTTGAGTAGTCGTTTGATGATTTTTCATAATAAATAAAACCTTAATGCTCAGAAAAAAAGCTAAATTATTTCTCTATTAAAAATCCATTTTTAACCGCAAATTAATCCGTCTTGATGTCAGATAATTTGGAATAGCATACTGTGTATTTGTGATAGTTTTTATCCACGTATTTGATGCTACATTTGATACTTTCATTAAATTAAAAATCTCTAAACTCAACCAAGTAGAACGTGAAAAACGTAAAAAATGCTTTGGTTTTCTAGCGCGTCTTTCCATATCCCATAATAAGATTGAAAACCCAATATCTACACGATGGTAAGCATTAAATCGATAAGTATTTCTATACACATCATTATTGCCCAATAAACCAAACGGTAAGCCTGTACCTAAACTAAAATTGAGGTGCATTTTTATATTTTCATTCTTAGGCAAGTAGTCTTGAAAAAACATAGAAAGTGTCATAAATTGATCTGTCGGACGTGGCACTGTTTTCACATTTTGCGCTACAGGATCGCCAATTTCTCGTTTCAAATGTTGAATACCTTTAAGACTTTCTCTAGCACGCAAGAACGACAAATTAATCCAAGATTCAGCTCCTTCTACAAACTCTCCATTAATCCGCATATCAATTCCTGTAACATAACCAGTCGCATCATTTTCGCCAGAATATCGAATCCGAACGTTGTCTATATCATACGAAACAAGATCCCACAAAGATTTGTAATAGACTTCAGTAATAAAACGATAATGCGTTGATTTATTTTTACCTGTATAAAAATCCCAAGTAAAGCCACCCAAAATATGCAAAGACTTTTGCGCTTTGACATTAGTATTTACAACACCTTCGATATTTCTAAGTTCTCGATAAAATGGCGGTTGATAATACAATCCTGTTGCAAAACGAAAGGCTATATCTTTTTTCCAATTTAATGGTTTTAACAATAATTGGGCACGAGGCGTAATGGTTGCTTCCTTGTTTAAATCCCAGTAACTAGCTCTTACTCCAACAGATAATTTTAACTCTCGAATACTATCTTGTCGAAAGGTATAAGTGTCTTGAATATAGGTGCTAAAACGATTAGAACTAAGATTATTTGTCGTCTTTAATACTTGTTTAAGTTGTACTGTATTCGGATCAAAATTTAAAGAATAGCCAGCAGAGTCTAAACGTTCCCATTCTTTGAGCTCATCATTAATTGTTTCGTGTTGAAACTTGGCGCTCCATTGAATAAAGTGACTACTTGTTGTAGACCAATCGTCGTGATCTTTTTGGATTTCGTAGCCTCCTTTGTGCTCGACATTCGTTACATTAGATTGTAAATAATTTCGAACAAATTGGTGCTGTGTTCCTGTTCCTAAAACAGCGACCACATCTCCTGCATCTTCACTTCCTAAGTCTGACTCAATTTGTGCCAAGCGATAATAACCAATAATATCAAAACGTTCGTTTTCATCACTTTGATAACTAGAGGCTAATAATTTTAAGTAATAAGGATTACGATCACGATCTGGAAGGTAAGTCATTGAAACGCCCCCCATATAGGTTTTAAAATCGTCTACTTCTTGTCCTTCAAAAACAGAAAAGAGTTCTAGCGCAAAATCTGTCAAACCTAATCCTGTTGATCTACTCGTTGGAATAAATTGGTATTCGCTACTGTTATAATTTCCCATCAAACCTATTTGAATATCACGATTGATATCAAACGTTAGGTAGGTCTGAATGTCTGCAAAATTTGGTGTATACTCTCCTTGTACATCAAGTGACCCCAACAGATAACGAGTCGTTTTATAACGTGCTCCCACTAAGTAACGAAACTTTCGATACCCTTCATCATCAATACTCTTACTACCTTCTACGTGTGCCGAGCCTCCTAAAAAACTCATTCCTATTGATGAGCGCAACGAATCAGGTCGTTTGTATTTGATATCAAGAACCGAAGACATTTTATCGCCATACTTTGCTTCAAAGCCACCAGACGAAAAGGATAAATCTCTCACCAAATCTATATTCGGAAACGTTAATCCTTCCTGTTGTCCTGCACGTACTAATTGTGGTCGATAGATTTCAAAATCATTGACATACACCAGATTTTCATCGTAGTTTCCACCACGCACATTATATTGCGAACTCAACTCTCCACCAGTACCGCCACTTGTACCAAGAGCGATATGAGGTAAGACACTTTCGAAATTTCCAGTCGTAGTCGGCAGTAGTTTTAATTCTGTTACTTCCTCTTTGACCATACCTGCTTCGTCTAAACGGCTATCGGTTACCACAACTTCAATATCAGATTCTAGGGGTGCCAAGGCCACATCTATTTTACGACTAACACCAGCCGTAAAAGGTCCTACATCTATCGTTCCTTCTTTGTAACCTATTCTAGAAAAAGCAAGCGTTAACCGCTTACCTGCTGGTACTTTTATAGAATAATTTCCCGACAAATCTGATTCGACAGCGGTATTGGTCTGTTTGATATAAACAGTTGTCAATTCTATTATTGCCCCTGTTTGACCATCTTTAACTGTTCCAAAAACAGTTGCTTTATTTTGAGCGGCTAATTGAATAGTAATTATGCAAAGTAGTAAAGTAAATATTTGCTTCATTTTATATTGTCTATAACAGCGTTAATGTTGAATAGTCTAAATATTGAACTAGAAGGAACAAAGTTAAGAATGTGCCACCTTGCCAATATTTTTCATACGAGAAATTGTATCCGTAGGGTTCGTTGATTTGAATATACTGCTACCAGCAACTAATACTCTTGCCCCAGCTTTAAGTAGTACTTCTGCATTTTGCAAACCTACTCCGCCATCAATTTCGATAAGTGCCGTGCAATTTCGCTCGGAAATCATATTGTGCAGTTTCTGTGTTTTGACAACCGTCTGATAGATAAATTTTTGACCGCCAAAGCCAGGATTAACCGACATCAAACATACTAAATCTAAATCTTCTATAATGTCTTCTAATACACTTACTGGTGTATGTGGATTGAGCGCAACTCCTGCTTTAGCTCCAGTAGCTTTTATTTGTTGTATAACTCGGTGCAAATGCGGGCAAGCTTCATAATGCACCGTAATTACATCAGCTCCTGCTTCTCGAAATTGCTCAATATATTTTTCAGGTTCCACAATCATCAAATGTACATCAAGCGTTTTGGTACAAAGCTTTTTGATTGCCTTAATAATAGGCATTCCAAACGAAATATTTGGTACATAACGACCGTCCATTACATCGACATGCAACCATTCGGCAGCGCTATTATTGACCATTGTCATATCGTCTGCTAAGTTGGTAAAATCTGCGGCTAGCACAGAAGGGGCTACTATATGCATTTTTTCTTTAATTTGTTTAAGCCGTAAAGGTATTATTTATCGTGTTAAAATTCCTAACAAAAAGTTAATCTTCGTTAAGAAAGGTGCATTTAATCAACAGATTTAATAATTTGGGCGTTAGTTTATTAACTGTGGTATAGTTCTTTTATTTCAGCAATAAAATGAAATAACACTTACATCTCAAGAACTTTTATATAAAATATCCGAAAAATGACACTTAAAACGATTTTTAAAACTGCTTTTCTTACTTGTTTCTGCCTATTTTTGCTTCTTGGTCAAGCAAGTGCCCAAAATCAAACAGTTAAAAAAGCAGTAATAGAAGAAGCTGCTGCTCCTGCCCCCAAAATGAAATTTGATAAACGCTTTGTAGAATTTGGAGAGGTAAAAAAGGGCGAAAAAAGAGAAACAGTATACAGTTTTACGAATGTAGGCGACGCTGATTTGGTAATTGATCTTGTCTCTGCTTGTGATTGTACAACAACTGACTACCCTATTCGTACTATTGCTCCTGGTGAAAAAGGCGAGATTAAAGTCGTTTTTGATAGTACCGAAAAAGAAGAAAGCGAAACAATAGACATCGACATCTATCTCCAACAACGTGACCCTAAAACGGGTGCTCCGATAATGGAAATCCTACAGTATCACTTTGATTTAGTGGAGTAAATGTCTATTTACTCTAACCAAAAAAAGCCGATGAGCAATGCTCATCGGCTTTTTTTGGTTGGATATATCTGCATTAAGTCGTTGGTGCGCCAACATGAATAATTTGCTCGCCTTCCAAAATGGGTTGTCGTTTATATTTAAGCATCAATTGTACAACAGCCAATACATCTTTTTCGCAGTAAACAGCGATACGCTCTAAGTCATCTTCTTCCCAAAAAACACGACCGACATTACTACCATCAATATCATCTTTTGGTGAAGGGAAACCAAAAACAGCAGCTAATAACTTTAGTGAGGTATAATGTTTATAATCGCCAAACTTCCACATTTCGAGTGTATCCAAAAGGTATTTTACTTCCCATGGTTTTTTGCCAGCAATATCTAATATTTTTGGCAAAGGCAATTGATTGATCAAAATACGGCGGCAGATATAAGGAATATCAAATTCTCGAAGATTATGACCACAGAAAAAATGCTTGTGTGGATTGTTATAATGCTTTTCCACCATATCGTTGAACTCCGTCAATAAAACAGCTTCATCACGATTTGCAAAGGATTTTAGGCGAACGCTGAGTTCTTTCGTTTGCGGATTACGAACCACTATTCCAACAGAGATACAAACAATCTTTCCAAATTCGGCGAAAATACCAGCCTTTTCCGTGTAAGTCTCTGCTCCTTGCTCATCAGTTACTTCCTCTTCGTATTGTCTTAGGATAGATCGGCTTTTATGTTTCCACAATGTTTGGAGTGTTTCATCCATATCGGTATAAGTAGCTTTACCAGAAACGGTTTCGATGTCCAAAAAAAGGACATTCGTCATGTCTATATGTTCTAACATAGTCTATTAATTATTAGATTTGTTACTCTTGTAACCATTCATGGAAAGATTAACAAGTCTATTTACAAATTATACTGCAATATAAGGATTTTTTCTATTAACTGTGCATATTTTGATTACAAAATACACTCTTTTTGATTATATTTTATTTTTTATTACATCTATTTATCATATAATCAGCCTTTCTTCAAACAGATATGTTATTTTTGCATTGTATTAGAAGATAAAAATACAAGAGATACAATATTTAGATTCTTTTATCTGTTTAGATTGCAATTACACTACAAATAGAAAAATCTTTATAAGCACATAAAACTACCCATCAACTTATAATAAGTTTAAATCAATAAGAGGAACATTACTATTGAAATATCGTACTTTTGTGTACGTTTTAAAAAACGCAAACCAAATTGTAAAACCTAAAATTATTAATCATGAGTAATTCAAAGCAAAGGCTCATCGCTATAGCAGCAATTATTATAGTAGCATTATTAGGAATAAATGCTTTCTTATTATGGAATAAATATGGACTAGAAGAAAAAAATGCTCAACAAGAAGTAAAGATCGACGAAACACAGGAACTGCTCAAAGACATGGAGACGCAGTACCACGAAGCTATATCTGAGTTAGACGAAATGAAAGGTTCTAATGAAGAATTGAATACTATTATTGAAGAACAAAAAACTGAATTGGAAAAGCAACGTGCTAAATATAGCAGAGTGCTTAGTAGCGGAAAAGCTACAAAAGCAGACTTGGAAGATGCTCGTGCTCAACTTAGTCAACTTCGAACTCAACTCGATTCTTTTGTAGCAGAAAACAATATTCTAAAAGAAGAGAAACAAGCACTTACTCAACAGGCTGTTCGATTGACAGAGGAAAAAACAGTGCTCCAAGAAGAAGTAGAAAAAGAACGTACCATGAATACAGAACTTCAAACGGTACGTGCTGAACTTGTAAGTGAAAAAGAGGGCTTAGAAGCAGAAAAATTGGAGTTAGAGAAAAAAGTAGATATTGCTTCTGTTGTAAAAGTTCAAACGGTTGAAGTTACTGGTTGGAAAATCAAGAAAAGCGGAAAAGCTACAAAGAAAAAATACGCTAAAAACGTTGATCGTTTACGTATCTGTTTTGATGCTACAGAAAATGCAGTTGTTCCCGCTGGTAAGGAATACTTCTTTGTACGAATCATCAATCCTCTAGGTGAAACGCTTGCTGTAGAAGGACTTGGATCTGGTGTATTAACAGATGCTAAAAATCAAGATGTTCGATATACCAAACGCAAAGAGTTTGAATATAATAATGAAGCAATGCAAAGTTGTATGAACTGGGAACCTAACGTAGCTTTCGCTCCTGGTAATTATGAAGTTGAAGTTTATAATAAAGGCTACCTTTCTGGAAAAGGTGCTTTCTCTCTAAAATAGAGTTGCAGTCTATCAAACATTTAGACAAAAAAGATGTTGAGTATATTTAACTCAACATCTTTTTTTGATTTAGTAATGGCCGAAAAATAAGTTCCGTATTTTGGCTAGGGAATTTAGAGATTAGACA
>JAHDIP010000315.1 GCA_020630735.1 Saprospiraceae bacterium
TTTTAGCATCGTGCTAAAGGTGCTGTTAGAAACAGCGAAATAGTCAAGCGTAGTTACAAACTACGCTTAGCGGACATGGATCTTTTTTAGCAAGAAGAAAAATTTTAAACAGATGAAACATATACTAAATGATGCTAAATTTCAACGCACACTTGATGAACTTGCAAAAGGAGAACAACTCAATCGAGTACAAGTAAATTTAGAAGCAGAGGAGTACCTAAAAGAACTGTATACGGAACAAAAGCCAATGGGGAATATGCTTGGTGTTCAGGCAGTACAATATGTTTTAGGTAGGGGTTATAATAAATCAATAGATGTCAATCCAGCAGAGTTGAGAACATTAACGAAGTTGATGTATCGTCATCCTATTGCATTTGTCATGACCCACAAAACATATATCGATATGGCTGTGCTTGGTTTGGTCCTCGCACGTTATGGTCTACCCCTTCCATATACCTTCGCAGGTATCAATCTCGATTTCCCTGGTCTTGGAGGACTCGGTAGATCATCGGGCGTTATTTTTATACGCCGTTCGTTCAAAGATAATCTGGTTTATAAATCATCATTAAGGCATTACATAAAAAGCCTTGTTGATAATAAAGCAAGTTTTATGTGGGCAATTGAAGGAACTCGTTCTCGAACTGGAAAACTTGTTTGGCCACAGATGGGTATTTTGAAATACATTATGGAAGCAGACCAACAGTCGAAAGAGAATGTCAAATATATTCCCGTTTCGATTGTGTATGATCTTATTCCTGATGTAAAAGAAATGACACTTGAAGGTAGAGGAAAAAAGAAACGTTCTGAAGATCTTGCTTGGCTAATGGACTATGTCAAAAAAATGGGGAACGACATGGGAAAAATTTCCTTACGTTTTGGAGACCCCGTAGAAATAAATGAACATACAACTGCTCCAATTCCTGACAATGAAGATGTAATAAAGGGTGACAAAATTTCAATTCCACATACTGCATTTGAATTAGTCCACCGTATCAATCAAGTAACACCTGTAACAACGACTTCCTTAATTTGCGCTACTTTATTGAGTAAATTTGGTGCTAGCAAACAAGGTATTGAAAGTGATGTTGCTGATCTAATGCAACTGATCGAAAGTCATAAACCTGACGCCCTTGTTGATAGAGGAAAACCCATTGGAGAAAGTGTACAGGTTGCCCTTAATTTATTGGTAAAGGCACAGCTTTGTAATTTGAATAGTGACGGAGCGAAAGCTCGTTATACCATTTCGATTCAACATTATTTGCAAGCTACTTATTATGCAAATATGGCGGCACATCATTTATACCATCGTGCTTTTATTGAGTTGGCATTAGTAAAAGTATTAGGTACAAAAGCACAAGATCGACCGCATGCTTTTTGGGAAATGATTATGCAACTACGAGATTTATTCAAATTTGAATTTTTCTATTCTAGCAAACTACAATTTACAGAAGAAATTGAAGCTGATTTGAAATTCATTGACCCCAATTGGAATGAACTATTAAAAGCAAAAAAATCGGATCTCGAAAAATCTATTCAACAACTAAAGCTTATCATCGCTCCTGTTGTATTGTATAATTATATCGAATCTTACCGTGTCGTTGCTCAAGCCCTTTTACAGTGGAACCCTACCGATCGGTTTAAAGAAAAACACTTCACGTCTTTTTGTTTAACACTCGGAGAAGAAATGCATTGGCAAGGTCGCATTCGTCGTTTGGAAGCAATATCAAAACCATTCCTTGTTAATGGAATTCGATTGATTAAAAATCAAAATTTAATACCAACCAAAAAAGACGATAAGAAAAAAGCCATTCTTGCTTTTATGAATCAGCTAGATGAAATGGCTGAAGGTATTAACCAATTACAAAAAACAATTTTAAATAAAGAAAAGGCATCTACAGAAATTATCCCTATTGAACGAGCCATCGTTCCTGGATCAAGAACCGTTGGCATTACTCGAGAGATATTAGAAGGAGAAGAGGGAGCACATATTGGTGCATTTTTCGATTTAGATCGAACACTGATAAGAGATTTTTCAGCTAAAGAATTTGTTCGTTCTAGAGTAATGAGTGGTAAGATGTCGTCGAAAGAAATCATTGCTCAATTTTCAGGTGTACTAGTCTATGCTTCTGGCGATCGAAATTTTGCTGCTCTTGCAGCCGTTAGTGCCAATGGTGTAAAAGGACTTCCTGAAGAAGTCTTTATTGAAGTTGGAGAAGAAGTTTATTTAGAACATTTAGCTGACTCTATTTATGCCGAATCTCGTGCCTTAGTTGCAGCACACCTAGCCAAAGGTCATACCGTAGCCATCGTTTCTGCTGCAACACCTTATCAAGTCAATCCAATCGCTAGAGATTTAGGAATTGAACATGTGATGTGTACACGAATGGAAGTAGAAAATGGCCGCTTTACAGGAAAGATAGTAGAGCCTGCTTGTTGGGGTGAAGGGAAAGCCTATGCTGGTCGACAGCTAGCTGAACAATATAACTTAGATATGGATAAGAGTTTCTTCTATACAGATAGTGCAGAAGATTTACCACTATTAGAAATTGTGGGTAACCCTCGTCCACTCAATCCAGATCCTAAATTATCAACTATTGCTTTCAAAAGTGGTTGGCCTATTTATCGCTTTGATGATGAGCAACGAAGAGGTGTTGCCAATGCAGCTCGTACATTAATGACGTTTGGTAGTTTATTCCCTGCTGCTCTATCTGGTTTGGCAAAAGGAGTTAGTACGGGTTCTTGGCAAAGTGGCGTTAATAGCATGATGGCTACCTTAGGGGATCTGGCAACCAATGTCGCAGGTATTAGTTTGGCTGTAAAAGGAGAAGAACATTTAGAACATCGCCCTGCCGTTTTTATTTTAAACCATCAAAGTAATGCCGACTTATTGATTGCTTCAAAACTTATCCGTTATAACGCTGTTGGTATAGCAAAAAAAGAACTAAAAATGTTTCCTGTTATCGGTCAATTAATGATGGCAGCAGGAGTAATTTTTATAGATCGAAAAGATAAGCAAAAAGCTATAGATGCCATGAAGCCTGCTGTCGATGCTTTAAAAGCAGGAACCTCTATCATCATTTTCCCTGAAGGAACTAGAAGTAATGATTATAAACTCGGGCGATTCAAAAAAGGAGCCTTTCATCTAGCAATGCAAGCTGGTGTTCCTATTATTCCTATCGTTGTCTACAATGCACACGAGGTAGTCCCCAAAGGAAGTATGTTTGTAAAACCAACAGTTGTACGTACTAGTGTTTATCCTCCTATTCCAACTACTGACTGGACAAAGGAAAATATGGAAGAAAAAATTAAAGAAGTTAGAGAATTGTTTTTGAAAGAATTAGGTCAAGATTAAAGAAGGCCAGACTATTTAAGTAGTACAAAACATTAAAATCCAACTTTTGACTTTTTTACGAAAACACAAAATAAAATCAAATGAATTTACGAATAGGATTATTAGGTGGAGGATCTTGGGGAACAACCGTTGCCTCCTTAACTGCTCGCAATACAGCAACAAAAATGTGGGCAAGAAATGCCGAAACGGTTGATGAAATAAATAAGTATCATACGAATGAAAAATATTTACCTGGCGCCAAACTCACCCAATCATTGCAAGCTTGCTATACGATCAAAGAAACCGTAGAGGATGCTGATGTAATCGTAATGGGCATACCTACACATAGTTTTAGAAAAGTATTAGAAGAAGCCAAACCTCATATTCGCCCTTGGGTTCCTATTGTAAGTTTATCAAAAGGACTAGAGCAAGGCACACAACTGCGCATGACTGAGATTATCGAACTCGTTATGCCTGGTCATCCTGCTGGAGTACTAACTGGGCCTAATTTGGCAAGAGAGATTATCGCAGGTCAAGCTGCTGCTAGTGTGATTGCTATGGTAGATGATACTATAGCTATTGCTTTACAAAAAGTATTTCGAACAGGTTTATTCCGTGTTTATACAAATGATGATGTAATTGGTTGCGAATTAGGTGGTGCATTAAAAAACATCATTGCCATTGCAGTAGGAATGGGAGATGGTGCAGGTGCTGGTGACAATACACGTTCGGCTGTTATCACGAGAGGTTTAGCAGAATTGACTAGACTAGGAATAGCATTAGGTGGTAAACCTGCAACCTTTGCTGGTCTGGCAGGAATGGGTGATTTAGTGGCTACTTGTATCAGTGGTTATAGTCGTAATAGACATGTAGGTTTTCAACTTGGTCAAGGGCGAAAATTAAATGAAATTATTGCTGAAATGAATATGGTGGCAGAAGGTGTAAAAACCTGCGGCGTAGTGTTGGATGTAGCCAAAAAACTCAATATTGAAATGCCAATTACGACAGAGGTTTATAAAGTCATTAATGAAGGTAATACCGTCAAAGATGCTTTTAAAGGATTGTTGAAAAGAGATTCTAAATCTGAAGCAGAATCAGATTAGAAGCACGACTAACTCATATCAAGTTCTTCTAGTTTTTCAAATGCGGTATAGCCTGGAAAAGCTTTTTTAGCTTCATCTAAGGTTTGGGAGAATAACTCATCTTCTCTTAATTGATAGTGGCATAATGCTTTGTTGTAATAAATATCTTCTTTTTGACCAAATGAATTAACAGAATACTGAAAATGCTCTAGTGCCTCTGTATAAAAACCAAGATCATAAAAAATACCTCCGAGTTCGTAAGCGAGATCAAAGGTTTCGTTTATATTAAAATACATATCCCAAATAATATGCATGGTCTGAGCTAGTCTTATTCGCTCGTTATACGTTATCGTTTTTGCAACATGTTTTAATCTCGGTAATAGTTTAATAAAAAATGTTGAATCATAGGCACTTAATCGAAAAAGTGCGAGCAGCTCTTTTAATTGCAACCTAGAGATATTGAAATAGGCCAAGTGTTTTATACTATTAAAATCATCTGGACCAAAGTTATTAACAAATTGTTGGTATGCTGCATTGGTTTGTGGATAGCTTTCTCCATCCGTCAAAAATAGACAACCCATTTCTAAATGGAAGGTAGAATAAGAAGGGAATAAAACATGACCACCTTGCTTTTGGCAATACGCAATAAAGGCGTGGTAATTTACCCAAAATGAAAAGCTTCCATGCGTAACAACATCTGGCTCATTTTTATTTTCTAAATCTTTGATTTCATGAAAGCCCTTGTCCATCGAAAGTAAGATCATACCGGCAGACGAAAAATCTTTCAAATTACTTAAACATTTGATTCCTCGTTCTGGAAAAAACAGGTAAGTATTGTGAACCAAATCTCTATATTCCTCTAAAATTTCATTCAATACGGGTTCATCAAAATAGGGTTTATTTAAAATCGCTTTGTGATAAGTTATTTCCATATTTTCAATCAACCCTTCTGAGTTCATACTTTCAGGATCTTCAGTTGACTTTATAGAAACGGAACAATTCGATATGATTTTATCTTTAATTAAAAATAGATCATTCGGTATCGAGTCAAAAAAGTAATTAGCAATAGCGAGTATTGGTTGTTTCAACTCTTTTGAACGAATCGTTTTTTTAGCATAACGGAGATTCAGCTCTTTACTTTTAGCAGCATCAAAATAAGATACATCTAATACTTCTTTCTGCAAATAGGTTTGAAACTGCGGATGGTCTTGAAAGAAGGATAAATTCTCTTCTACAATATCACTAAGTACATAACAATAGGGAGGTAACTTTACACGAGTTGAAGCAATTAATTTCTCTAAGTGTTTTAGAATATGAAAAGCTAATCGACCATGACCTGCACCGAGTTCTAGTATATAAACAATTTCCTTACAAGCACCTTTTGATGCTAAATCCTTTAGGAGACCAAAAATTAGTTCGGCATAAGTTTTACCCACCTTGGAGTTGCTCGTCATATGGTGTGGAACGATATCATCACTCCAAGCACTAATGCCTCTATTTTGGTAAAAGTCTCGGTTAAGTTGCCAGATTAAACTTTCTGAAAAGGGTTTCTTTGATTCTATTAAATAATCAGACTCCATAGTATAAGCGTTCTTAGTTAATGAAAAAATCATTTCCAACTTAGAAAGCTTGTACTACAACGTTTTTAGTAGAAACCATCGAAATTTCAAATGTTGCTCAAATATAC
>JAHDIP010000316.1 GCA_020630735.1 Saprospiraceae bacterium
CGATCTTTCTTTCAAAAATACAGGCGGTCATCTTCTCAGAAGGTGACCGCTTTTTAATTTATGAAATTTCATAATGTTCCAAGGCTTTCCGTAATTTATAGCGCATTCGTCTTCTCAGTACTCCAGGTTTAATCACTTCAATAGACTCTCCAAAACCTAAAATCAATCGATCTAACTCAAAGTTTAGATGTACATGTAGACTAATTAAAACACTACGGTCTTTATATTTTTCGATCAATTGTTGAGAATGATGAAAGGGTTTTGTCAATACATAAGGTGCATTTTTGGCGTCAACTTTCAAGTGAACCTCTTTAATTTGTTCATCGTTTAGTACTGTAACACCATAAGTATTTCTGTAATAATCGTCTGCATTAAAATTATTTTGTTCGTATTCGATAGATAAATCATAATCAATGGTTAGAATACGATCAAGGGCAAGTGTCAGGATTGTAGCTTGCTCATCTCTTCTTCCAACTACAAACCAACGGTTGTTAAATTCTTTTAAAATGAAAGGGTGAAAACTAAAGCTTGATGATCGTCGAGCTTTGAATGATTGATAATCTAGCTTCAGCACAATCTTTTTGATAATAGATTGATAAAGTACATCGAGGTGTTTTAATCCTTTTAGGTTTTCGTTTTTGTCTAAATGAATAACAGCGGCTTGATTCGTTTTTTCGGTATGTATTTTATCTTCTAGCCGATGAATAATACCTCCTAATTCAGAAAATAAAGAGAAATCTTTAAATTGTTTGAGCATTTCTACCGTTTCCGATAGTACATTCATATCACTTTCGTTGAGCGGGATATTAGTGATACTAAAGTTTTCTTCATTATAGGTATAGTATTTTTTTTCATAAACAATAATAGGAGCATTATAACCCAATTTATCGCTTCGCATTAGCTGGATATCTAGCTGAACCGTTCGTTTACTTACATTTACCTGCCTTCCTTCATACTCATATAGTGCATCTGAGCAAGCTTCAATCAAATCAAGAAGTGTCCATTTTCGATATCTATTTTGCAAACATTTATCAATGGTTTTGTATCGAATAAGTGCATTTTTATTCTGAGCCATACTTTTTTTGAGAAAAATAAGCATTTATTTTTAACTACGCAAAATGATTGCGTAGTAAGCTTGCATCTTTGTATTGTACTTAGAAACAAATAAAGAATAATCTCTAAGGAACTAAACGAAACTATAATATTGTTCAAAAAATAAAAAAAATTATGATTACTGGAAAAACATTAATTGAATTAGGATACCAATCAGGGAAGTGGTTTAAAGAGGCAATAGAATTTGCGAATACGAATGAACTAAATGGCGAAGCACTAATCAATTATTTAGATACAGTGAAACCGCCGCCAATGATTGATTTGCACCAAAAACCTAAAGCATTTTCAATAAATATAAAAGCAGAAAATGACTTAGAAAAAGAGAATGTAGACATGGTGGTTAAATCAATGAATACATTGATGAAAACACCAACAGTTGTGGACGGTGCTATTATGCCTGATGCTTGCCCAACTGGAGGAACGGGAACTATTCCTGTAGGTGGTGTGGTTGTAACAGAGAATGCGATACATCCAGGAATGCATAGTGCCGATATTTGTTGCTCTGTGATGTTGACCGACTTTGGAAAAGTAGATCCTAAAAAAGTATTGGATGCTGCTCAAAGTATAACGCACTTTGGTCCAGGAGGAAGAGATAGAGATGCGCAGTTTCGATTCCCAAAAGAATTGCTAGATGAATTTATGTCAAACGACTTATTAAATTCTGATAGAATGATTAAAATTGCTCGTTCACATTTAGGAACACAAGGAGACGGGAACCATTTCCTATTTGTTGGACGTTCTAAGAAAACTGGAAATACAATGATGGTGACACATCATGGATCACGTGGGGTAGGAGCAGCCTTGTACAAGCAAGGAATGAAAATAGCAGAACGTTTTAGAAAAGCAATTTCGAAAGATACGCTTCCAAAAAATGCTTGGATACCATACGATACAGAAGAAGGAAAACAATATTGGTCGGCTTTGCAAATCGTAAGAAATTGGACAAAGAAAAACCATATTGTCTTACACGATGCGACTTGTGAAGTGCTAAAGGTAGAAGCACAAAATAGATACTGGAATGAACATAATTTTGTTTTCAAAGATGGTGATTTGTTTTACCATGCAAAAGGAGCAACACCATTAGACAGCAAATTTATGCCAGACATTACAGGCCCACGATTGATTCCGTTGAATATGTCAGAACCTGTTTTGATTGTGGAAGGAAAGACGACGGAAAGTAATTTGGGTTTTGCACCGCATGGAGCAGGTCGAAATATGAGCCGTTCTCAACACCGAAGATTAAAAGCAGGAATGACGAAAGAAGAAGTGTTTGCTCTAGAAACAGAAGGATTAGATGTTCGTTTTTTCTCAGGAGAAATTGATGTTACAGAATTACCGACAGCCTACAAAAATGCAGATGCCGTTAGACAACAAATGGATGAGTTTGGATTAGGAATTGTGATTGATGAAGTGATGCCTTACGGTTGTATAATGGCTGGTGATTTCGGAATTGATCCACCTTGGAAAAGACGAAGAAGAGCACGTAAAGCGAAACAAGAAAGTAAATAATTAATTTGAGTAGCATAAGATATAAGAAGCGAGAGTAGAGAACAGTGAAAAGAGATATTTATATAATCATCCCTGCTCCATCTTATCAGCAACGAAGACTAATTACAAAATACAAAGCTATGAAAGTTGGAGGCTCACTTCGGTGAGTCTCCGATGATCTTGCCAAAGAAATACAAAGAAAAAAACAGGATAAGTAACGAATAAAAAATAAGTCTGCCATTTGGAGATAGAGATTTTGTCGAAAGCCAAGGCAAAAAACGTAGACGATGCAGGGCATCGACGAGGCTTTTTAACGCAAGCTTAAGATAAAAGATTATCGGTGAAATGATGGAGTTATTCTTTAGTCGTTACTAGGTAAAAGTTACTTCAATTTCCTTTTAAGAAAAAATTACTTTTACACTTTCCTTTTTTACACTATACGAGAGACAGTAGCTCAACGGTAGAGCAGGTTAGTTTATATATTATCAGAAATAGGTCAATATAAACTTACTTCAGCATTTCCAGTGCCCAGGTTGTGGGTTCGAATCCCACCTGTCTCACCAAAATGGTCAAAGGAAACTTACTTCTTTCCGGACGGTAATTCGATCGATAAGATTCGAATCCGTAAAGTTTTCTAATTACCATAAGACTTATTAAGCTTATTATGAATGAGCGAAAGAGTAAAAAGTCTTTTAATCAAGGTCAATTGTTTCTTACTTCAAAAGTATGAATAACTAGAAACAAGATTACCTGATTTTTTAAGATGTTTAAAACTATTTAAGATAAAACAGAAAGGAATGTTTAAAGGTTTAATCAAATCTTCAGTTGTTCGTCAGAACTATTGAAAGCTACTCATCGGATCACTCGACGTGATCCGATGAGTTAAAATAACGAAGTAGATTTTAGCGAAATGTACAAAAATGGTCAAAGGAAACTTACTTCAAATTGGTTATTCCGGTTCGAATCCGTATTAGTTTCTCTAATTACCATAATCAAGGTCAATTGTTTCTTACTTCAACTCTTATGTAGGTTAAGCCCAGAAACAAGATTACCTGATTTTTTAAATAAGAGTTGTTCTAAAACAACTTCATAAATACACAAAGCGATGAAAAAAGAATTACTTAAAATCAGTATCCGCAATCAAGCCATTTATGTTTCTACAGCATATAAAATAAAAGAAGTAGAAACACTAAATGAACTTACCTTGGCTACCGTAGCGAATGCCAGAAAACTAGGCTATTCGTTCTCAGAAAAACTATTGAGAACCCTTAATAGTGTTCATCCTAGTATTCAATTAGAAGTGATTGAAACACTAAAGGAGGTCATGGGATACGAAAAGAATTGGACACCATTGGTAAAAGGTTGGAATGTGCCTACAGGCGAAAGTGTATTCGATCACATCGTTACTTTTTTTGCTAATAAATTAGGCATTGAGAAAGGAACGAAAATGCCATGTGGTCACCTAATTCCTGATCATACATTTCCTTTAGAGCGTTATAATGGATGTCCGTTTTGCGGAACACCTTTTGAGTTTGGTCAACTAGAAAATATTGGTCAAGGAAGTAAGTTGAAAGTGTTAACGTTGTGGACTGACGAAGACCTAAAGCAATATTTTAGCGATTTGTTATCATCCAAAACAGCACTAGATGCTACTCAAGTCGAAAGTCTTAAAACTTGCTTGACCTATTTAAACTTGCCAACTGATGTAGAAGTCAAGATGAAGGAAACTGTGATGTTGGTGATTGATAGCTTGGTAGAAAAAGAACAAGCAGAAAAAGCAAGTTCGTTTTTCAAAACACCTAACGATATCCTTCGATACTTATGGTACAAGCATACAGGTTTTTTACAAATCGTAGAACCTAAAACGATCATGAGACGAAAGGCGGCAAATAGTCGACACTTTTATCATCCATCAGATAGCAGTAAGGAAGCTAAGACCTTTTCTACAAATGATCTGAAACTAAAGTATACTCGTACAGAATGTCGACGTGTTGCACAATGGCTAAATGCCTTGACACTAGATGCTGAAAAAGCATGCGAACTGATGCACCCTAAACGAGGAATGTGGATTCGAATGATAAGAGCTTTACGTTTAGCAGAGTATAGTAAGAAGAAAGGTTTTGAAAAATTAGCGAAATTGCTAGATGTTTTTTACAAACAAGAATACACTGTATGGCAAGGACGTGTTAATCATTTTCGATTGAAGTATGATGCAGATCAAACATTTGCGTTACTAAAACAACGACCAGGTTTATTTGCCCGTTCCTTGTTTTCTAATATGTTGTGGTTCGGTACCGACAATACCTTAGCACATTTCAATGAAATCGTAGACGAAGTACCTGCTCGCTTAGTGCTTAGTTTGAATATGTATGCGCCATATTACTTTGACAAAACAGTCGGTCGTACTGTAAATCCATTAGGAGGAACTACAAAGCGTATTGCTGCAAACAAATATGTACAGCATTTGGATGAAGATACACTAAAAGGAATTCAACAAAAGGTAGAAGACTTGTGTGTCAATATGATTGTAAAGCGATTTAAAAATACTGAAACGGAAAGTAAGACTATTTTCATTGCAGAGAATCTGTTTAACATTCCATTGCCAATTGGTGATCGAAGTGAAACGGTACAAGATATTCCTTCTGCTTTGATGGGAACAAGATTTCCATTAGAAGGTTCTTCTGTACGATTGTTTATGCAATGGGGAAAAGGATTACCAGCGCAGCATCTAGATATGGACTTGAGTTGCAAAGTAGCTTACGAAGATAAAGTAGATTTTTGTTCCTATTCTAAACTAATAACAGTTGGATGTAAACACAGTGGAGATATCATCAACATTCCAGAAAAAATTGGAACGGCAGAGTATATCAATATTAATGTGGATACCTTGGCAAAAAAAGGAGCAAAATATGTAAGCTTTACGTGTAATGCATATAGCAATGGGAGTATTTCTCCTAATCTAGTTGTCGGTTGGATGGATAGTAAATATCCTATGAAAGTTTCTAAAAGAACAGGTGTTGCTTACGATCCTTCTTGTGTACAACATCAAGTACGAGTGACGCAAGGATTGGCGAAAGGTTTGGTTTTTGGTGTGTTAGATGTTGCTAAGCGAGAAATCGTTTGGCTAGAGATGTCCTTCGGTGGTCAAGTAGTCGGGAATCTAGATGCCAAATGTGTTGAAACTCTTCTAGCAAAACTGGATAGTAAATTGACTATCGGTAATTTACTTGCCTTGAAAGCAGAAGCACAAGGTTTGGCAATCGTAAAAGATGAAGCAAAGGCTGATGAAGCGTACAATATGAAATGGGCAGCAAATACTGCTGCAGTTACACAGTTACTAATTGATTAAAACAATCCAAATAGCTGCATCATTTTGAATGCAGCTATTTGGCATTTTTCATCATTTAAAGAATAAAGTTATGTCAAACAATAATTCAATATTAGAGTCTTTAGGTTGTGTAGCGCTTATGGGAAAACTAGTCGCTATGATCGGA
>JAHDIP010000317.1 GCA_020630735.1 Saprospiraceae bacterium
TTGAACCGCTAAGGTTTCGTTGCAGATGTAATCACTAAATTGAGCGATAGCATCAGAGATTGCCTCATGTTGTTCTAGCGTTACCACAATTTTATCCGTGATATTAAACTCTTTATTTTTACGAATATTTTGGATACGATTAACCAACTCTCTAGCAGTACCTTCTGCAAGTAAGGTTTCAGAAAGATTGATATCCAAGGCAACGGTAAGAGGACCATCGCTAGCCACTTGCCAGCCTGGTATATCCTCTGAAACAATTTCAAAATCTTCAAGCGTTAGTTCGTGATCAGTTCCGTCGATGTTAAGCATATAGCTGTTCGATTTTTCGATAGCTGCGATATCTTCTTGTCCCAACTGATTGATCGCTGCCGCTGCTGCCTTCATATTTTTCCCCATTCGACGACCAAGCGTTTTGAAGTTTGGTTTTATTTTTTTCTTTACAACGCCAGAGGTATCATCGATGTATTCGATGTCTTTTACATTTACTTCTGCTAAGATCAAATCTTTTACATCTTCCACTTGCTGTTGGAATGATGGATTAAGAATAGGTAATAATATTTTGTTCAACGGTTGACGTACCCTGATTTTTTCCTTTTTACGTAAGGATAAAACAAGCGACGAAATACGTTGCGCATAACCCATTCGCTCTTCCAGTGCTTTATCAATTGCATTTTCGTCAGCAGTTGGTAAGTTGGCTAAATGTACCGACTCTTGACCATCTTTGCCCGTTACACCATCCAAGTTTTTATACATCCAGTCTGCAAAGAATGGAGCGATAGGAGCCATTAGTTTCGTAACGGTCGCCATACATTTGTATAATGTTTGATAAGCCGCTATCTTATCCGTTGTGTATTCTCCTTTCCAGAAACGACGACGGCAAAGACGTACATACCAGTTACTCAAATGGTCTTCTACAAATGCTTGGATTTTTCTACCTGCACGAGTTGGTTCGTAATCAGCATAGTCAGCATCCACTTCTTTTATTAACGTATTCAACAAAGAAATAACCCAACGGTCGATTTCTTGTAAGTCAGAAGTAGCCACTTCTTTCTCCTCGTATTTAAAGCCATCGATATTAGCATACAAGCTAAAGAAAGAATAAGTGTTATATAAGGTGCCAAAAAACTTACGGCGAACTTCTTCAATTCCTGCTGGGTCAAACTTTAAGTTATCCCAAGGGTTGGCATTCGTCAACATATACCAACGAGTAGCATCGGCACCATGCTTAGCTAAAGTCTCAAAAGGATCAACAGCATTGCCCTTTGACTTCGACATTTTCTGTCCATTTTTGTCGAGTACCAAACCATTCGATACCACATTTTTGAAGGCAACACCATCGTAGCACATAGTAGCGATAGCATGTAAGGTATAAAACCAACCACGAGTTTGATCAACACCTTCAGCAATGAAATCAGCAGGGAAATTATTTTTAAATTTCTCTTGATTCTCAAATGGATAGTGCCATTGAGCATAAGGCATCGAACCCGAATCAAACCAAACATCAATCAAGTCTAGTTCTCTGTGCATTGGTTCACCTTTGCTACTGACGAGCACGATATCATCTATATAAGGTCGGTGCAAATCTTTTGGTATACTTTGCGATTTACCTAAAGCAGCATTTGCCTTATCTATTTCAGCTTGCATTTGTTCTAGAGAACCGATACAAAGCTCTTCGTAATCTTCATGTTCTTTATCATCATGTTGAGTACGCCAGATAGGTAATGGGATACCCCAAAATCGAGAACGAGATAAATTCCAATCTTGCAAATTATCTAGCCATGCACCAAAGCGACCAGTACCAGTATGTTCAGGTTTCCAGTTGATCGTTTTGTTTAGTTCAGACATTCGTTCTTTTAGCGAAGCTGATTTTACAAACCACGAATCAAGAGGGTAGTATAAAACGGGTTTATCTGTACGCCAACAATGTGGATAATTGTGGGCATATTTTTGAACATTAAAGGCTCTATTTTCGGTCTTTAATTTGATCGAAATATCGATATCAACATTTTTGTAATTGTCTCCTTCGTTTTTGTAATCTTTAACATAACGACCAGCAAAATCCGTTACCTCATCAACAAACTTTCCTTGCTTATCAACTAAGGTTAAAGCACCCATGCCATATTTTTTTCCAACTTGCATATCGTCTGCACCAAAGGATGGAGCTATATGAACGATGCCTGTACCGTCTGAAGTAGAAACAAAATCACCTAGTAATACTTTGAAAGCATCACCCTCTTCAGGTTGTACATAAGGCAGTAGTTGTTCGTACTCAAGCAGTTCGAATTGCGCACCTTTATACTCACCAGTGATTTGGTAAGGGATCAATTTATCTTCTGGCTTGTAGGCATCAAAATCTAACTCCGCCTGTTCTGGTTTAAACCATTTTCCTAACAGGTCTTTCGCTAAAATGAGGTTAACTCGTATTTTAGTATACGGATTGAATGTTTTGATCCGAACGTAATCTATTTTTTTTCCAACAGCCAAAGCCGTGTTCGATGGAAGTGTCCACGGAGTGGTTGTCCAAGCAATAAAAAACACGTCGCCAGCATCTACGTTTTCAAAAAGAAAAGCAGACTTATCATTTTTGATCATTTTGAATTGAGCTACAGCGGAAGTATCTTTTACATCTTTATAACAACCAGGCATATTCAACTCATGCGAACTCAAGCCAGTACCCGCAGCAGGCGAGTAAGGTTGTATGGTATAGCCTTTGTACAAAAGATCTTTATCATATAACATTTTCAATAAATGCCAAACCGACTCGATATAGTCATTCTCGAAGGTGATATACGGATTGTCTAGGTCTACCCAGTAGCCCATTTTGCGTGTGATGTCATCCCATTGATCTTTGAAACGCATGACCGTTTCTCGACATTTTTGGTTGTATTCATCAACAGTTATTTTAGTGCCGATATCTTCTTTTGTGATGCCGAGTTCTTTTTCAACGTTTAGCTCAATAGGCAAACCGTGTGTGTCCCAGCCACCTTTACGCTCTACACGTTTTCCTTTCATCGTTTGGTAGCGACAAAACAAATCTTTCACTGCACGAGCCATTACGTGATGAATACCAGGCTTTCCGTTCGCAGAAGGAGGACCTTCGTAAAAAACAAAGCTATTTTCAGGATCACGCTGTTCGAAGCTTTTTTTGAAAATGTCATTTTTTTCCCAAAATGCCAGTATTTCCTTATCTATTTCGGGTAGGTTAAGCCCTTTATACTCTTTGTACATGTTTAAATAGTTTAAGATTTCAGTATATCCAATTGTAAAATTTGTTGAATGGGTACTATTTTTGAATATCTTAATTAAAGACCCCATTCGATTATACGTCACTTTTTGGATTAGGTTTGCAAAGATAATAAACTAAAAAGCTCTGGCAAATCTACAATTTACCAGAGCTTTTTAATTTTCGCAAAATTAGCAAGTGGTGATTGTAGGTCACAATCTATGTCCAATAATACTAATTATGCTATTTGAATATAAATTCATTTTATTTAACTTCTGTTTGTTCAAAAGTAATGTTAATTTTTCATAAATTCAAGGGTCAATGACGAAAATAGATAATAAAGCGAACATCCCATCATCAAAAGCACTATTAATGGAACCTATTTGGGGAATAGATTTAGGCGGCACAAAAATAGAAGCCGTTGTAATTGAAGATAAAAATACACCCAACGTTCTCAAGCGTATGCGTGTACCTACCGAGGCAGAATTTGGCTATGAGCACATTATTCAGCAGATTGCTCGTCTTGTAGAGGTGATTACTACAGAAATTGGAGTGAAACCTTCTTCATTAGGAATAGGAACACCTGGTGTCTTAGACCCAACTACTCAATTGATGAAGAATGCAAATACGACTTGCTTGAACGGGATGCCACTCAAAAAGGATTTAGAAATGACCTTAGGGTTTCCTATTAAAATAGCAAATGATGCTAATTGTTTTGCTGTAGCAGAAGCAAATATGGGAGTAGTTAAAGAAAAGATGCCTGAAGCAGAGGTCGTTTTTGGGATGATTATGGGGACTGGTGTTGGAGGAGGTTTGGTTGTAAATGGCAAAATAATCAATGGTCGTCAAGGAATTACTGGCGAATGGGGGCATAATTTTTTACACCGTACTGGTGGAGAATGCTATTGTGGAAAAACAGGTTGTGTAGAAACTATAATATCAGGACCTGCTCTTGAAAAATATTATGAAAATATGATGGGTGTTTCATTGCCACTCGAAAATATTATTGAACGTTACGAAGATGGATCAGACGAAGTAGCTATCGAAACTGTAAAGCGATTATTGAAATATTTTGGAAAATCAGTTGCTGGTGTTATCAATATATTAGACCCTGATGTTATTGTTTTAGGTGGTGGATTAGGGAATATTGATTTGCTCTATTCTGATGGTGTTTGGGAAGTAGAAAAACATGTGTTTAATAATCGACTGGAAACAAAATTTCTAAAACCTACGTTAGGCGATAGTGCTGGTGTTTTCGGAGCAGCCTTGCTTTAAGAAATGAAAATAAAAATACAAGTGAAAATAAAAATAAAAACTTTAATATAGATCATTTTTATTTTTATTTAAATTTTCACTTTTCTTCAACTAGCTCTTATCTTTACGGTCATGTTACAGACCGAACAGTTAACATTTTCATACAATAATCAAAAGACCTTACGATTTCCTGATATCAATTGTAAGAGAGGAGAGCAGTGCTTGCTGCTTGGTCAGTCGGGTTGTGGAAAGACAACCTTGCTCCATTTATTAGGTGGATTGAGAAAGCCTAAAGATGGTAAGGTATTGGTCAATGGTAAAAATATTGCAGAACTGAGTGCTACTCACTTGGATCGATTTAGAGGCGAACACATCGGTATTATTTTTCAACAATCACATTTCGTACAAGCTCTGACAGTAGAAGAAAACCTTATACTAGCACAGAATTTAGCAGGTGTAAAAGTAGATAAAGGACGAATAAGTAATTTGCTAAATCGCTTGAATGTAGGTGACAAGTTGAAATCGAAACCGAAAAATTTAAGCCAAGGTGAACAGCAACGGGTAGCTATCGCAAGAGCCTTAGTCAATCGCCCTGCCATTATTTTAGCCGACGAACCAACTTCTGCATTAGATGATACCAATTGTGAAGAAGTGATTCGTTTGCTCGGATCACAAGCAGAGAAAGATAATGTAACATTGCTAATTGTTACACATGATGGACGTTTGAAAGAACAATTTGAAAAGAAGATACTTTTAGAAAAACAATAACGAATGAACTTACTCAAATTAAGTTGGAAAAATATAATCAACAAGCCACTATCTATGTTGCTTAGTTTGATTCTTTTTGCCTTGGGAGTAGGTATGATTTCTTTATTGCTATTGCTGAATAATCAGTTGCAAAATAAGTTTGATAAAAACCTAGCAGGAATAGATTTGGTGATTGGTGCAAAGGGAAGTCCGCTGCAAATGATTTTGTGTAATATGTACCATATTGATTCACCTACAGGGAATGTGTCGATTAAAGAAGTACGTCCTTTCTTGAATCCAAAACATCCTTTGATTAAAAAGGCGGTACCTCTATCTTTAGGCGATAGCCACAAAAGTTATCGAATCGTTGGAACGACGCATGACCTTGTCGCACTTTATTTGGATAAAAAAGAGGAAGAAACGGCACCAGATCCTTCGCAACCTCGACCTCCGAAACCATTTGTAGGTGTAGATTCTTACAAACAAAGTGAAATTTTAGCAGAAGGAAAACTGTGGACAGAAGATTTTGAAGTCACTATAGGTGCAGCCGTTGCCAGTGATTTGAATTTAAAAATTGGAGATACCTTTAGTAGCTCACATGGTTTTGTATTAGATGATAATTTGGTACATGAAGATGCGACTAAATTAAAAGTAGTTGGTATTCTTCAACCTACAGGTGCTGTTCTGGATCAATTGATTTTGACAAATACGCAAACGGTTTGGAAAGTACATGACGACCATGCACACGAAGAAGGGGAAGGGCACTCTCATGATGACCATACGCACGACGATCATGACCA
>JAHDIP010000318.1 GCA_020630735.1 Saprospiraceae bacterium
AATGCGCAAAATTATACTAAAAGTTAAAAGCGATGAGTAGACATTTGAGTTCATTTCTCTAAATTTTGGTAACTTTGCTCCCATTATCCACTAGTAACCTTGCAAAGTGCAAATAACGTAAAGACTTGAGCAATGTTCATGGAAAGAATTTAAAAGAACAAACAAACGTGCTAGAACTATTTCGCACCAACCAATTTATCGCTAATCTTCTTCTCATTTTTTATGTAGTGCTTTTACGCCTATCTACTTTTATACTTCCCAATGAAGAATGGTTACCTTCCAACTCTGCTTTGTTGAGTGAATGGTTATATACAATTACAGGTACTACAGGAGTTTTACCTAATGTTTTGGCTATACTGTTGCTCTTTTTCCAAGCCTTTATGATCAATGTACTCGTAGCTCGTTATCGAATGGCTAATACGATTACATTATTCCCAGGTTTGTTTTATATACTCATTGCTTGTTCTATCCCTAGTTTCTTACATTTTTCTCCTTTACTAATGGCCAATACCTTCTATATATTCGCATTATTAGAATTATTTGGCACTTACAAGAGGTATTCTTCTGCTAATAGTATCTTCAATGTAGGTCTAAGTATAGGCTTAGCAAGTTTATTTCATTTCTCCTATATCATTTTTATTCTATTAGCATTTATAGGTTTGGGCACTATGAGAGCTTTCAAAATACGTGAAGGATTAATGCTTTTGATTGGTTTTACAATCCCCTACTACCTTACATGGATATGGTATTTTTGGTATGATCAATCAGCTCTATTTTGGAAACGCCAATTTGTAGATAATTTTGCATTCTTTGACTTCATATCTCAAACAGGTTATCAATACTATATTGAACTCATCTTTTTTGGCTTACTTATTGTCGTTACGATTTTAAGCATAGGCAGCTATACCTTAAAGAAGAGTATGCATGTCCAAAAAAATATTAGTATCCTCTATTGGGGACTATTATTATCTATTTTAACCCTCCTATTTCAGGCAAATATCGACGTAAGTCATCTATTGATATTGACAGTCCCCCTAGGAATTTTTATTTCATTCAATTTTCTGACCTCATTGAGTAAGCCAATGGCAGAGGTAGTTCACCTCGTTTTGCTATTTAGTATCATTGTTCTGCAATATAAAGCTCTTTGGTTAGGATAAACTCCCCTTTATTTATTAATTTCGCTGTTGAAAAAATTATTCAGTTTATTCAACAATCTTAATATGAAATTTGGTGTCGTAATTTTTCCTGGTTCTAACTGTGATGATGATATGTTACATGTACTTGGTACTGTAATGCAGCAAGAAGTTGTCCCTTTATGGCATAAAGAAAATAGCTTACCTAATTTCAATAAAGAGGATTGTATCGTCCTTCCTGGTGGATTCTCTTATGGTGACTATCTAAGAGCTGGTGCTATAGCTCGTTTTTCACCTATTATGCAATCTGTTATTGCATTTGCCAATAATGGTGGCTATGTTTGGGGAATTTGCAATGGCTTTCAAGTGCTATGTGAAGCTGGACTATTACCTGGCGTTTTACTCAGAAATGATCATCAAAAATTTGTGTGTAAAAATGTTTATTTGAAGGCGCAAACTAATAATTCTGCTATTACCTCCAAAATAGAGCTTTCAACAGCACTCAAAATTCCGATTGCTCACGCAGAGGGTCGCTATCATGCAGATGATGACACCTTAAAATCGTTAGAAATTAATGATCAGATTTTATTCAAATACTGTTCTGAAAAAGGTGAAATCGCTGAGCAGTTTAATCCAAATGGAACAGCAATGAATATTGCAGGTATTTGTAATAAGAATAGAAATGTGTTTGGTATGATGCCTCATCCTGAACGAGCATCAGAAAAAACATTAAGCAACACCGACGGACGTATACTTTTTGAGTCGTTAGTGGCGAATTCTGCAGCAAAAGTGACTATTTAAATTACTTTTAAAGCTAAACTGCTCTTTTATTCCAATTTTATTGAAAAAAAGACAATTTTTTTTTGTGGAACTCACAAATTTACTTAATTTAGCACCCGAACATTAATCCCCCCCATACAACATTTCCTTACAATTTGACTTTTAATCTTATTACACCTAGTAATTCTTAAATATTGCTATCTGTAATTAATTACAATCTTCATTTTATTGATTAAGATTGTATATATTCTTTTGCTTCTGCAAAAGCGATACTATTCATAGTGGTATCAAAAAAACAGTAAAACGAAAAACAAAAACCCCAATAATTTAAGAGAGAGAATCTATTACCAAGCCAGAAAAATTACTTTGACAATGAGACTTTTATTACTTTGTACTTTTGCCCTTCTATCATTCAATTTATTTGCACAACTTGAGCCTGTAACTTGGTCTTTTGACGTTGAGAAGGTTAACGAAAGTGAATATGAAGTGATTTTCACTGCAGATATTGACCGTGGTTGGTCAGTATACTCACAGTTCATGGAAAACCAAGATGGTCCTATTCCTACTAGTTTTGAGTTTTATAATACTCAGATTGTAGGTAAAGCACGTGAAATTGGTAATAAAAAAGAAATTTATGATCAAATGTTCGATATGAAGTTGGTCAAACTTACAGGAAAGGCGAAGTTTATGCAGCGAGTAAAGGTAGAATCTAAAACTAAAAAGTTGACGGGTCACCTTACTTATATGACTTGTGATGACGAAAGCTGCTTGCCGCCAACAGATGTTAATTTCGAAATAAACATCGAAGGTGAATAATTTACTAGTGTTAATAAAAATTTAAAAGCACTACTCAAAATACTAAATTTCAGCATTTCTCTGTTTTTTTACCTATATTGTACACAGTAAAAAATAAACTCTAAAAAACAACATAACGTAATTGGCAGTAAGTACATACTTGCTGCCAATTATTTATTTATACCCATCAGTAATGATAATTAATTGGTGCAAAATCAGGCATTTTAGCGTCTATTTTAAGACAAATGTGTTTTTTCCTTAACTATTTAGACATTAAATGCACATTCGAAAATAGAATTAACGATATTTGTACCACATAAAATTCAATATTAATCTTATGAGACTATTATTAGCTTTGGCTCTAGGACTCTTTATCAATACAGTCGCATTCAGCCAAGTACTTAAACCCGTAAAATGGTCAACTGATTACAAACAAATCAGTGATAACGAATTCGATCTAATCTACATTGCCACTATCAAAGATGGTTGGTCTATTTACTCTCAATACCTCGAAAGTGATGATGGTCCAGTTCGTACCTCATTTGAATATGATGCTGGTGATCATTTCAGTCTTTCTGGTAAAAACAAAGAAGAAGGTAACAAAAAAGAAGGCTTCGATGCCCTCTTTGATATGAACGTTATTAAGTTTGACAAAAAAGTAACCTTTACCCAACGAGTAAAGGCTACCGATTTGTCAAAACCTATAACGGGTTATCTAACATTTATGACTTGTGATAAAAGTCGTTGTCTACCTCCTACAGATGTCGACTTCGAGTTTAAGCTCGAATCAAAAACAAAATCTGCTGCTGGAGATTCTGGTGCTACAACACCCAAAGAAGAAATAAAAAAAGTAGAATCTACTGTAAAAACAGAAGCTTCACAAACGCCGAAAATCGAAAAACCTGAGCCGCCAAAAAAGGCTAATTCGGCAGTTTCGTCGGTAAAAGAAACTGTCGATAAAACAAAGGATAAGATTTCTTCCGCTGCTAGTACGGCAAGTACTGCTGTTCAAAGTGCTAAAGATAAAGTACAAGACAAAGCTGAAGAAGTTAAAACCCAAATTGCTAGTAAAGCGGAAGCAGCAACAGATCAGATTTCGATTGATCTAGGTAGCGATGATAATAGCGGAGGTTCGAAACTACTCGATCCTGTCAAGTGGAAATTTAATACAAAGAAAACTGGTGCTGATGAATACGAAGTACAATTCATCGCAACTTTAGACAAAGGTTGGACGATCTATTCTCAGTTTACAGCCGATGATGGGCCTGTTCCAACTGCTTTTACCTTTGATGAAGGTGACCATTACGAATTGCTTGGAAAAGCTACTGAAGATGGAAAAAAGAAAGAAGGTCCAGATCCGCTTTTCGATAATGTAAATGTGATTAAGTACGTAGAAGGTAATGTCGTTTTTACTCAAAAAGTAAAAGTAACGGATACCAGCAAACCGCTTTCAGGTTTTCTTACCTATATGACTTGTGATAAAAAACAATGTCTGCCACCTAAAGATGTGGACTTTTGGATTGATCCTGCTAGTACGCAAAGTTTGCTTGGAGCTGCAGCTTCTGAAAAAATCGACCAACTTACAGCAAATGCTAATCCGACAACGAATACTATTGCTAGTTCGTCTTCAGCAAAAATGAATCTTGATGGCAACGTTTTAGATAACAAAATACCAAAGATCAGAGAAACCTATGTTAACCCAATTGGTGACTGTGGTAAAGAAGATATAGCAGATGATCAAAGTTTATTCTGGACATTTGTAATGGGTTTTGCAGGAGGTCTTTTAGCATTGCTTACACCTTGTGTATTTCCAATGATTCCTCTTACTGTTTCTTTCTTCACCAAAGGAAGTAAAGACCGTGCTTCTGGTATCAAAAATGGATTGATCTATGGATTATCTATTATTGCCATTTATGTTACTATTGGTTTGGTTATTACGGGTCTTTTTGGTGCCACGGCACTGAATGAACTCTCTACCAACTGGATAGCAAATACTTTATTCTTTGCGATCTTTATCTTTTTTGCCATTTCCTTTTTTGGTTATTTCGAAATTACCTTGCCTAGTTCTTGGACAAATAAGTCTGATGCAATGGCAGACAAAGGTGGACTACTTGGTACCTTCTTTATGGCATTTACCTTAGCCTTAGTTTCTTTTTCTTGTACTGGTCCCATTATCGGTTCTGCACTTGTACAATCAGCAACCAATGCATTAGGTCCATTTACGGTAATGCTTGGCTTTTCGTCGGCTTTGGCTTTACCATTTGGTTTATTTGCAGCATTCCCCGCTTGGTTAAATTCTCTGCCTCGTTCTGGTAGTTGGATGAACTCAGTGAAAGTAGTACTAGGATTTTTGGAATTAGCTCTTGCATTAAAATTCCTTTCGGTTGCAGATATGACAATGCACTGGGGTATTTTGGGTTACGAAATTTTCCTTGGCTTGTGGATTGTTATTTTCGCAGCAATGACTCTATACTTGTTTGGTTTTATCAAATTCCCTCACGATAGTCCTGTTCATAAATTATCTATTCCTCGTATTGGTTTTGGATTAGCTTCGCTAGCATGGACAATATACTTATGTACAGGTTTTATGTTCAATGATAAAACGATGAACTATAACTCGCTTAGCTTAATGAGTGGTTTGGCTCCTCCTGCTTACTATAATTACTTTTTGCCTGAAGCGCCAGAGACAACGCCAAATCCTGAAATCAAGAAACGCTACGCTTCGTTTACAAAGTGTGCTAATAACTTAGACTGTTTCAAGGATTACTACGAAGGCTTAAGTTATGCCAAAGAAACCAATAAGCCTATCTTATTAGACTTTACTGGCTATGGATGTGTCAACTGTCGAAAAACGGAAGAACATATTTGGATTGTCGATGACATCTGGGAAAAAATAAATGACGATTATGTATTGATCTCTCTTTATGTAGATGATCGGAAAAAGTTGGAGCAAATGCTTATTTCTAAAAATACGAAAGAAAAGCTTCGTAATATTGGAAACAAATGGGCCGATTTCCAAATCGTCAATTTTGAACAAAATTCGCAACCGTTATATGTCATGATGACACCAGACGAAGAAGTCTTAGCTAAGCCTCGTGGCTTTATAGATGATGTACAAGGTTATAGTGAATTTTTAGATTGTGGACTTCAAACATTTAAAGGACACTCTCAAAAATTAGGTGCTAACTAAAAACATTTCATTCAATATATACAGAAACCAAAATGGTTTTCGGATTGCTAAACGATTAAAACTACTGAAAATAAAATCTTAGCTACCCATGATGATCCGAAAAC
>JAHDIP010000319.1 GCA_020630735.1 Saprospiraceae bacterium
ACTTTGGAGAATTATTGGGGGGAAACAACCTCCTTATCCCTTAATATATTACGGTCCTCTAGGTTTTAAAACCTGGGGATGGTATTTATCAGTAGTGGTATTAGTGTCTTTGGATGAACGTTCTAGCGTGGAACAATTGATACGAATAAACATAACAAACTCTTTTATACGGTTAACAAATGTGCTATTAAGTAGCTTATATTTGAAAAAAGTAAAGTTTTGCTATATCTATTGTTTTTTAGTGAAGTAAAAAATATGTGTTTGAAAGAATTACCTATAAAACTCCAAATCATCCAAATTATTATTCGAAGAATGAAAAAAATGCCATTTTAATAAAATCTTAACATATTCATTTTAAAAATGATATAAATGGAGCCATTCCTCCCATATGTAGCATTCTCTTTGAATTTAAAGGCTTCTAGATTTGCAAAAAAACAACAAATTACCTTATTTTTGCAGCGCATTTTTTAAAAATAAATCACATTTAGCATGGGAAGAGCATTTGAATTCCGTAAAGCAAGAAAATTTAAGCGTTGGTCAAAAATGGCTAAAACCTTTAGCCGTATCGGAAAAGATATCGTAATAGCGATAAAAGCAGGAGGTTCTGACCCCGAAACAAATTCTCGCTTACGAGCGGTCATGCAAAATGCTAGAGATGCAAATATGCCTAAGGAAAACGTCCTTAGAGCGATCAAAAAAGCGACAGATAAAGATACGTCTGATTATAAAGAGGTTCTTTTTGAAGGATATGCACCGCACGGTATAGCTATTATTATCGAAACAGCAACAGATAATAATAATAGAACGGTTGCAAATGTTAGGTCTTATTTTAATAAATGCAATGGTAATTTAGGGACATCTGGTTCCGTTGCTTTTATGTTTGATCACAATTGCCATTTTAAAATAGCGAAAGGAGAACACGATACAGAGGAGTTAGAATTAGAATTGATTGATTTTGGTGCCGAAGAAGTTTTTGTGGATGAAGATCACATTATGATCTATGGTGCCTTTGGCGATTTTGGTGCTATACAAGGTGCATTAGAAAAAAAGGAAATTGAGATTCTTGCTTCTGGCTTCGAACGTATACCTAACGATACTAAAAAATTGACACCAGAACAAGAAGCGGATGTCGAAAAGCTTCTGGAAAAAATAGAAGAAGATGATGATGTGCAAAATGTTTACCATAATATGGGCTAAAGCATTAGGTATCATCCAAATAATATACTGAAACCAACGTGGTTTTTGGATTGCCAAATGTTTAAAGCTACTGAAGATTAAACAATAGCTACTAATGAAGCCTAAAACCGAATACTAGTGGGTAAATATCTACGTCTTTACTAGTGCATTCCCACTAGTTGCGTAAAAAAAACTCAGAAATGCTAAGATATCACTTGTGGTTTTTGCCGTACTACTGAAAATAGTAGTTCATAAATTATTACCTAACAATCAAAACCACTTCTTATCTCAGCAACTTTTTGGAGTAGATTTCCATTTTTAGCCTTTGAAGACAGAAACAATAGCATACGTTTTTCTTCATAATGTCGAGGAGCATCTAAGATGATATCTAATTTGCCATCTCTATCAATATCTCCAGCAAATAACAAGTTGACAACAGTATCTTCGAGTTCTTCCATTTTTAAAAGTAATTCATCCTTCCCTTGTTTAGTTTTTATAAAGAGTTTGAAATTTTCGATACCTGAATCAGATTGTATGCCTTCTGATCTAAAGGTAAATTTCGTTTCATTAAATAATAATTCAAGTGACTTATTAGGGAGGAGTTCGCTGTCATTAATGATCGAAGCATTTACTTTACCGATTGATAGGGTAGGAAAGTCAATTAATAAAATGGTATTTCTATTCGTAGAAATGATTCTCAATTTATCACCAGTACATTCATCAATACCTTTTTTTATAGAGTGCTTCGTTTGTTCCATAAAAAAATCACCATCTAGCTCAAATAAATCCAACCAATTTTTATTCAATTTTTTTGTAGGATTTATACCATCAATTATCCGATAAAATGTAGGCATTAGGATATTAATAGGAGAGTCATTTTTTATGGGAGCTTCTTTATCCGTCTCCTTGTTCGGATGATCTATCGAAGGTTCATTAATTGTTGGGGGACCTTTTTTAGTTTGCGGCGTTTGATTGCAAGCGAAGCTTAAAAGTGCAATAAAAAGAAATAGTATTGCTTTGTACATAAGAATGTTTATTGTGAAAGAAAGAGGAAAGGTAGGTTTTATTTTTATTTAAACTTTCATTTTCATTAAACGTATATTTTTCCTTGAGACTTTCCCATCAGATTACTGAGTTTGTACAAGACTCTTGCACCAACATTTCCATCCCATTCATTGCCTAATCCACCCACTTCACACAAATCAAAACCTATAATCGTACGACCGCTATCGACCACTTTTTTGATTAAATAAAGGGCTTCGTTAAAATCTAAACCTCCAGGGACAGGCGTACCTGTATTGGGGCAAAGTTTAGGATCGAGTCCATCAATGTCAAAACTAATGTAAACCTTTTGCGGTAGGGTATTAATAATTTTTGAACACAACTTATCAAAACTTTCTTTTTTAAAAAGTGCCTCTTTTAGTTCAGCATCAAAAAAAGTATGAATACGTTTTTTATATTGTTTCATCAATTGGTATTCTGCATCACAAAAATCACGAATACCTACTTGATAGAGACAAGTCATATTTTCGATAGCCAAGGCATTGTAAAAAATCGAAGCATGTGAATAGGTGAAACCTTCATAAGCTTTTCGTAAATCCATATGCGCATCTATTTGCAAAATGCCAAAATTATCGTATCGTTCTGCCAGAGCTTCTAAAAAGCCCAAAGGTGTACTATGTTCACCACCGACAAGACCAACTAATTTGTCAGCTTCCAAAAGAGCTTTAGTTGTTCTGTAAACCCATTCTTTCAATTGCGAACAAGCCAAATTGACCTCCTTCAAAACATCTTGCATAAACGGATCATCTTCGACCTTACCTCCACTTTCCAAAAAATCAATGTACTGCATAGCCAAGGGGCGAAGCTCTTGATTTCTCCTAATGCACTCTTGATTAGGCGGACGCATATAAATGCCCATTTTCCAAGCATCTATTATATCGGGGTCAAAGAGGTCTAATTGAGTGGATGTTTCTAAAATATTTTGAGGAGCAGTAGAGGTACCTGCTGCATAAGAAACGGTCACATCCCATGGTACTGGAAAGAGTATAACTTCCGCATCTTCTTCCGTAAAGGGTAAGCCGATAAAATGACCATTATTTAGCCCAACTCCATTCGGATCGAACTGAGCAATTTTTTCTTGTTTTGACATAAAAAAGTCTATTGTATTAGAACAAATTTAATTACTTTTGCTCGGCTAAAAAAGCATTGAATTTTATTCTTTAAAAATAATAGATTAAAACCTAAATTCTATGTCCAAATTAATGATTATTGGAGCAGGTGGTGTAGGTCGAGTAGTGACCTTTAAATGTGCAGCCCACCCTGAAGTATTTAGCGAAATTATGCTAGCAAGTCGTACCAAATCTAAGTGCGATACCATTATTGCTGATGCAGCAAAAGCAACTGGTCACCAAAAATTATCTGCGGCACGTGTTGATGCCGATAATGTGCCAGAACTAGTTGCGCTAATACGAGAATTTAAACCAGCCTTAGTGCTACATGTCGCTTTACCTTATCAAGATTTGACCATTATGGATGCTTGTTTGGAAACAGGCGTTCACTATTTAGATACCGCTAATTATGAACCGATAGACGAAGCAAAATTTGAGTATAGTTGGCAATGGGCTTACCAAGATCGGTTTAAAGCGGCAGGAATTATTGGAGTTTTAGGTTGTGGTTTTGATCCAGGTGTAACGAGTATTTTTACCGCTCATGCAGCCAAGCATCATTTCGATGAAATTCATTATCTCGATATTGTAGACTGCAATGGTGGTGACCACGGAAAAGCATTTGCTACCAACTTTAATCCAGAAATCAATATTCGAGAAATTACTCAAAATGGTCGCTATTGGGAGAATGGAGAATGGGTTGAAACAAAGCCTTTCGAAATCAAAAAAGTCTTGAATTATCCAAATATCGGCGGTCGAGATTCATACGTCTTATACCATGAAGAATTAGAATCTTTAGTCAAAAATTATCCGACGATAAAACGTGCTCGTTTTTGGATGACTTTCGGGCAAGAATATCTGACCCACCTTCGAGTGATTCAAAATATCGGAATGGCAGGTATAGAACCAATAGAATATCAAGGTCAACAAATCGTACCACTTCAATTTCTAAAAGCTGTTTTGCCCGACCCAGGAAAACTAGGTGACAATTATGTTGGAGAAACCTCTATTGGTTGCCGTATAAAAGGCATCAAAGATGGTGAAGAACAAACTTACTATATTTGGAATAATTGTAGCCATGCTAAAGCTTTTGAAGAAACAGGAGCACAGGGAGTTTCCTACACTACTGGTGTACCTGCAATGATAGGCGCTATGATGGTGCTCACAGGCAAGTGGACAGGAGCAGGTGTCTATAACGTAGAAGAGTTTAACCCTGACCCATTCATGGAAAAGCTAATGGTAGAAGGACTACCTTGGAACGAACAATTTGATATTGACTTGGAAGTATAGTTTTAAGAAAGCACGTAAAAGAACCAGAAAGAAGAAAAACCTTATATGTCTTATATGACAAAAGAAAAGCCAAAGATTAATCCGTAACATTTGTGTCCAATGATAGACTACAAGAAAATACCTTCTCCCTCTTTTGTTTTAGAAGAAGCTTTACTTCAAAAAAACTTACAGTTATTATATGAAGTACAAGAAGCTACAGGTATTTCGATTATACTCGCTTTCAAAGGCTTTGCTATGTGGTCTGTTTTTCCGTTGGTACGCAAGTATCTTAAAGGAGCTACGGCAAGTTCTTTACACGAAGCCCGACTATGTTTTGAAGAAATGGAAAGTAAAGCATATACTTATTCTCCTGCTTACATTCCTTCTGAGTTTGACGAACTAATGAAGTACAGTCAACACATTACCTTCAATTCAATAAATCAGTTTCATTTATACAAAGAGAAAATTGCCAGACACACATCACCAATTTCTTGCGGCATTCGAGTCAATCCAGAGTTTTCAGAAGTAGAAACAGACCTCTATAATCCATGTGCACCAGGTTCTCGCTTAGGCGAAACAATAGATGCTTTTAAAGATGGTTTGCCAGAAGGAATCGAAGGTTTACATTTTCACACGTTATGCGAATCGAATTCTTATGATTTAGAAAAAACATTAGGAGCATTTGAGGAACGCTTCGGTCATTTTTTGCCCCAGCTCAATTGGGTAAATATGGGTGGCGGACATTTAATGACACATAAAGATTATAATCTAAAACATTTAGTTCATTTACTAAAAGCGTTTAAGCAAAAGTATGATGTTGAAGTCATTCTTGAACCAGGGAGTGCAATTGCTTGGGAGACAGGTGTTTTAGTGTCAACGGTTTTAGACATTTTTGAAAGTAAAGGAATAAAAACGTTACTACTAGATGTTTCCTTCACGGCACATATGCCTGATACTTTGGAGATGCCTTATCGACCTAAAATAGTTGGGGCTACTGATCCGATTCAAGGGCAGCCTACTTATCGAATTGGAGGTATGAGCTGTTTGTCTGGAGATTATTTGAGTGAGTATTCTTTTGAAAAAGAAGTAGCTATTGGCGACCAAATTATTTTTAAAGATATGATTCACTATACGATGGTGAAGACCAATATGTTTAATGGAGTTAAGCATCCCAATATTGCTGTTTGGACCTCTAATCATGAATTGAAAATGGTTAGGGAATTTACTTTTGAGGATTACAAAAATCGTTTATCGTAAAATCAATTCATATACTAAGTAACAACTTCCGCATCTGTAGCTGCCCAATTTAAAACTAGTACGTCGTTAAAAATAACTTCCTGATTTCGTTTATGCTCTTTTGCTACTACTCTTCGTTAT
>JAHDIP010000320.1 GCA_020630735.1 Saprospiraceae bacterium
TAGCAAAAGAGCATAAACGAAATCAGGAAGTTATTTTTTAACCATTACTTAATTACTCAAACAAAATCGTAGCGATATGTCTTCTTTCTATAAAACACTATTCCTCTCTATTTTTCTAGTACTTAGTAGTTCTATTACATTTGGGCAAGAATTACAATTTCTCGATGCTAAGTGGGATGCGTTATTGAGCAAGGCAAAAGCAGAAAATAAAATGATTTTTGTAGACACCTATACCGATTGGTGTACTTACTGCAAAGTGATGGATAAAGAAGTATTTACCCAAAAGAAAGTAGCCAACTACCTCAACGAAAATTTTCTCAATTATAAAATCAATGCAGAAAAGGGAGAAGGAACTAAAGTAGCCTTACAGTTTTATCTAAAAGAATACCCTAGTTATTTGTTTTTAAACCCTGATGGAGAATTGGTGTATAAAACCGTAGGTTTTTTGGAAGGTCCAGCTTTCATCGCAGAAGCTCGACGTGCAATTGGCTATCATAAAAAAAATGATTTGGCTGAAATGGAAATCGAATATGCGTCAAAAAAAGAAGATAAAGGTTTTCTAAAAAAATATGTTCGTCAGATGGACGAACGCCTAGGGATGGTAAAAACAGATTTATTAGATAGCTATATTTCGGTACTTTCGGAAAAAGAATTATTGAAAGAAAGTAATATGGAATTGTTACTTTACAATACAAAGTATGCTAATACAAAAGCCTTCGATTTTATTTTATCTCACTTCGATGCTTTTGAGGAATTTTATCCTAAAATGGCCCGCTTGCTTGATAATGCTATTTTCAACACACTTGATATGGTCGCCGAACAAAATGATATAGACGTTCTAAAAGAGTTACAAGTCAAAAATAAAACTTTAATCAAAACTACAATGGAATTGTTTGATATTGAAACAGCTTCATTAGAACGATTGGATAAAAAAATGGAATTAATTTTCCATAAAAAGGCAAAAAATAAAACGGAATATGCAAGCCTAGCTCCAGCTTATCTTGAAATGTATGTGCGTGGTCAAACGAAAGAAAAAATTCTACAAACAGAAATAGAAGCCATCAAATCAATTAATGATGGTGCACTTACAAATCGTAAAATCAAAACAAGAAAAGGGGAGAAGATAGCCTTAGATGCTACAAATGAAGGAGCGGTTATTGCACTTTCTGATATTGCAGATGCTTATGCAGAATTGTATAACGAGGAAGCCAAATTAAAACAGGCTTTAGTATGGATAAAAAAAGCGATTGAGTTACGAGAGCAACCTGATCAATACTTAGCTTATGCGAAAATAATGAAGAAACTTGGCGCTCAAGACGAAGCTATTGTTTTAGCAAAAAAAGGTCTAACTCTTTCTGATCAAATCAATGCCAATAGGTTGACTTCTTATCAACTAGAAAAACTTGATGAACTAGAAGCATTTTTAGAAAACCTTGAAGCAGACAAGCCTTAGTAAGTGCTTAGACTAAAATAACTTACTTAGTGTTTTCCTGGGCATTCCCAGAGCATATCGTCTAATGGGAATTTTTTCGGAGCACCTTCGGCATAATAATAGTGCCACCACTCGGTGCGAATTGGATGCAACTCTTGTTCCTTCATCGCATCTTTGAGTAGCTTCCGATTATCTAATACTTCTTGTGGTAGGTCGGTGCAATCGTGATGAGCTTTTTTACCAAAAAAATCAAACGGCGTTCCCATATCCAATTCTTTTCCATCGTTATCAACAATCGTTAAGTCTACAGCAGAACCTCTATTGTGCATTGATCCTTTTTTAGGCGGTGTCACATAGCTTGGGTTGGGTACTTTGTCCCATAGTTTTTGTTGAATTGGTCGAGGACGATAGCAATCTAACATTTTTAGACCATAACCTTTCGTTTGTAATTTTTGATGGATTTTCACAACTGCTTCGGCAACATCAGGACGCAAAAAGCAACGACTGCATTCGTACATTTTTTCATTTACAAAATTATCTTCAGTAGCATATTTCATATCTACAATAATCGAAGGATCGAGCGATAAAATATCTGTCCACAAAGTCGTATCATAATCAGGAACAAAAGGCGTTTTTTCTTCAACAATTTTTTCTTCTTCTTTCTGTTCAACCAATGTTTGTATTTCTGTTTCCAGAGTATCCACTTGATCTTCGGAAGTTGTTGTCTCTTCACAAGATGAAAAGAACAATAAACTAATTGCTAAGCATAAAAAGAAAAATAGGGTTGATCTAAACATTAAAAAAGATTTATACTGAAACCAAAGTGGTTTTGGGATTGTCAAACGATTAAAGCTAGGGAGAATCAAAGGATAGCTACCGATGATGATCCTTAAACTGAATACCAGTAGGTATATCACTTTGTAAATATTTGTGCAAGTCGTTGTTCTAGTTGTGGTCCTCTCAAGTTTCTTGCAAGTATTTTCCCCTCCTTATCTAGCAATATCGTTTGAGGAATCGAACTAACAGAATAGAGTGCGGCCGCTTCATTTTTCCAACCTTTCAAGTCACTTACGTGATGCCAAGGCAAACCATCTTTAATGATTGCTTTTTCCCAAGCTTCCTTTTTTCGGTCAAGGCTTACGCCCAAAATATCAAACCCTTGATCTTTGTATTTGTGATAAACACGCACTACATTTGGATTCTCTTTTCTGCAGGGCCCACACCAGCTTGCCCAAAAGTCAACAAGCACTACTTTTCCTCTAAGATCACTCAACTTCATTGGTTTTCCTTCTAATGTGTTCATGGTAAAGTCGGGTGCTTCGGCACCAACCATAAAACTCTTAGCACCTTCAACTTGCTTTGCTATATTTTCTAAGGCTACATGTTTATCCGATTTATATTTTTCAAGATACTGTTTCCCATACACAATAAAGTTAGGATGTGTTTTGGATTGTAGACCAAGCGTGATACCTCCAAGAGCGTATTTATACGCTCTACTATCAGGATTAAATTTAGCTAGAAAGGCGTCTATATAAGTTTGATGTTGTTGTTCATCTGCGACTACCTGAGCTAGTATTTGTGCATATTCTTTAGATGATTCGAATAGAGCAGGAATATTATCATATGCTTCATCTGTTAAGTCGGCTTGCGCAAAAAATTGATCAGCAAAATAATCAATCTCATTTGTAAAATCTTTCTTATTATTTTGAAAGCTAAGGTATGTATTAATTGCTACTATTTTTCCAAGAAAAGGGTGAAGTGTTTTTATCGAATCTAAGTAACGTAACTTGTATTCGTCATTAGCTGCTAATTTTGCTTCTACATCCGCACGTTTGGTATCATCATTAAATGATCGTTGAAACTCCATCATTAAGTTGTTCGTTTCTTTTTTTAGCACATTGAGTTTACTCATTACTTCGTCATACTGCTGATTGATTGGTGCACCCTCTATTGCCGACTTCCGAATATTGGCGCATTTTCCTTCCATTTTCACCAAATCTTTAGTACCCAATATGACTAGTTTTTTCTGCTTTGTATCTTGTCCTACAAAGTAGATATTTGGAGATATATTAGATAATTTAAAGGTATACGTTCCTTCATCATTAGCGGGGAGTTTTTTTAACTCTGTAAATGCTACTCCATCAAATTCGAAAAGTGATAATGACTTGCATCCTTGCATGGTGCATTGCAATTCCACTTCTTTTATTTTATTCACTGTTGCTTTATCAGCACCTTTACAAGCCAATAATAGAGTAAAAAAAGAAAGGATTATAATTCGTGTATAACTCATAGATTGTTGTTTTTTAGTTTTCAGAAATAAGATCGACAAATTCCTGCTCCGTTAGGATTTCAACAGTGCCGAGTGCTTGTGCTTTTTTGAGTTTAGAGCCAGCTTTTTCGCCAGCTACTAGTATATTGAGTTTGGAGCTAACTGCGCTAATATTTTTGGCACCAGCCGCAGCCGCTTTTTCTTGTGCTTCTTTTCTACCCATCAACGATAAAGAACCTGTAAACAAAATTGTTTTCCCGAATAAAGGTGCATCTTCAGAAACCATCTTAGGCAAATCATCTGATGTTTGTTTGACATTTACGCCAAGTTCTTCCATCTCGTTCAATAAGGCAACATTATCTGGATTGTCAAAAAACGCTGTTACATTTTTAGCAACAGTAGGTCCTACATCTTTTATCAATGTAAAATCTTCTTCTTTCCAATCTTTTAATTCTAGTACATGTTGAATTTCAGCAGCCAGCAATTTTGATACTTTTTTACCTAAATGGTGCACACTCAAACTATATAGCAAGCGATGAAGCGGATTGCTTTTAGCTTTCGTAATTGCTTTTTCTAAGTTGGTAGCAGATCGTTTTCCAAAACCTTCTAAGCTAGCAATCTTGTCATAGTCTAAACGGTAAATATCTGCAATTGTTTTCAGCCAACCTTCTTCGTGAAAGCGTTCGACATACGACTTGCCAAAGCCATCAATATCCATAGCATCTTTGGAGACATGATGGATCATTCGTTGAACGACTTGCGCTTCGCAAGCATAATTTTCGCAACGCCAAGCAGCCTCATTTTCCGCTTTCACCAATGTACTACTGCAAGAAGGGCAGGAGCTCGGAAAAACAATTGCTTGCTCAGCACCATCTCTCAATTCATCCATTGCTTTGACAATATAAGGGATAACGTCTCCTGCTCGTTCGACCAAGACAGTATCACCGATCCTAAGATCTTTACTTGTGATAAATTCTTCGTTGTGTAAGGAAACTGAAGAAACGGTAACACCAGCTAATTGTACAGGTTCGAGTTTTGCTACAGGTGTGATCGAACCAATTTTACCAATTTGGTATTCTACATTTATTAATTTACTTGTCGCTTGTTTAGCTTTAAACTTATAGGCAATTGCCCAACGAGGGTGATGACTCGTATAGCCACATTTATCTTGAAGTGCAAGACTATTTACTTTGATCACCATGCCATCAATTTCGTATTCGTACTTATCTCGTTTTTGTTCCCATTGTTTACAAAAGGCTACGACCTCGTCTATATTTTTACACACCTTTCGTTGATCTGTTGGTACTTTAAAACCTAAATCGCTCAACATTTCGATACCATCATCATGCGTCTTAAAAACATTTAGTAGATCTTTTCCGTCGCCATCTACTGCATACCCAAGTTGATATAAAAAAGCTTCTAGGCCTCGTTTTGCTACTTCTTTGGGATCTTTCATGCGAAGACCTCCTGTTGCTGCATTTCTTGGATTTGCAAAAACAGATTGACCATCTTTTTCCCGTTGTTTATTGACCTTATCAAAAATATCTTTTCGAATAAGTGCTTCTCCTCGAAGTTCTACTTTTTTCATTCCTTTTTTAGAAAATGCCGCTCGCATCGGAACAGAACGCAAGGCTTTCATATTGTTTGTAATTTCTTCGCCCAATGCCCCATTTCCACGGGTAGCTGCTCGTACCAATAAATCATCTTCATAAACGAGTGCGATACTACCACCATCGTATTTTGGTTCAACACAATACTCTACTGCCGCATTTTCGTCCAAACCTGCTAATTTTTTGATTTGCGTATCAAAATCATTCAAATCTTCTCGGTTATATGAGTTGGCTAAAGATAACATCGGCACCAAATGCTCTACAGAAGGGAAGGTCTCTGTCAAATCATTAGAAACACGTTGAGTAGGAGAATCTGGAGTGATTAGCTTTGGATATTGCGCCTCCAATGCTTCTATTCGTTTAAAAAGTGTATCATATTCAAAATCACTTACAACAGGCTGATTCAATACATAATAACGCCATTCGTGATAAATGATGACTTTGCGTAAATCGGCTAGTTGTTTTTTAGCAGCTCCTTCTGCCAAATCTCCTTTTTCGTCCAATAATTTTTTTGATAAGTCAAAAAGTTGACGTTGATTCTCTTTCGTATAGGTCATTTTATTCTTTTTTTAGAAGTGGTATTGTTTATAAAAAGGGCTTCTGCTTTTATTCCATTTTTAATACTCCATAGCTATGCAAAGGGGTTCAAAAATA
>JAHDIP010000321.1 GCA_020630735.1 Saprospiraceae bacterium
ACTTAAGCAGCTCCTCTTTCTTCAATGGCTTGAAGCAATCTAGCCAATGTATCTCCTCCTGAATTCAATCCAGAAATAACATTCTTAATTGGAGACTCTAGTAACAATATAACATCACCAATTAACTCTTTCTTAGACTTCAATGCTGCTAGTGCATCTAACTGCTCATCCCCAACATATACTGACTCTTCTACATAAGCTGCCTTAATCAAAGGCTTTTCATGTTCTTTTCTGAACTCTTTAACCAACTTTGCAGGCTCATTAGCATGCTCTGCAAACATTAAAGTTGTTGGACCTTTGAGTTCATTTAGTAAACTCTCATCATATTCTTTTCCTTCTACAGCTTCTAATGCTTTTCTAATAAGCGTATTCTTAACTACTCGTATTTCTATATTTTTTTCAAAACAAATACGACGCAATTTATTGATATCTTCTACGTTTAATGTAGAAGAATCTGTTAGATAGAAAAAGTTAGTATTACTGAACTTTTCTGTCAACTCCTCAATGATAGCCTTCTTTTGAACTCGATTCATGACAACAAAAGTGGTTTGATTTTTGCAAATTAATTATAAGAAAATAACAGCCCAAGCTATTTTAAATAGGATTGAGAATTGTTATTTTTCTTTTATACTCTATTTTTACTTGAAAATAAGTGAACAGAGTTTTACTTACAAATGAAAGGTATAATCTTTGTAGAACTTTCACTATAAGTTATAAAATAAAAATGGATGAAGAAATACATTATCTTAAATTAGAAGAATTAACAATACACTAAGCAGAGCTAGAATCAAAGATCGTTAGCTTTAAATAATAGCCAAAAAATAAACCGACATCTTGTTGTTTAATTAGCAGCTATACTTCGTTAAAAAGCCTCACCGATGCGAGCATCGTCTATGTTTTTTTGCCTAGTCTAACTACAAATTAACCGAGAACCAATAGGAGTAATTTATTTTTTGCTTGTTACTAAGCTAAAAAAAACTAATAAACCAATAGTTGAATTTGGCTGACTTTAAGAGCTTTGTATTACTACTTTTCGCTTCTTCTAAGTTTTTCTTGTCTTTTCTCTTATTGGGCTACTCTAAAACAAGCCGCCTCAATAATCTTTAAGTATTTCTTATCCTACCTTAAGTTGTCCATTTCTTATTTTACTGACTTTACATCAACTGGCACACTAGGTCCCATAGTGCTTGCCATAAAAATAGACTTAAAGTAAGTTCCTTTTGCAGCAGAGGGTTTCATTTTCTGAATTGTGTTAATCACTTCAGAAGCATTCTCTACTAACTTTTCTGGGGTAAAAGAAACTCTACCAACAGGTGTATGGATAATTCCATATTTATCAATCTTGAAAGCGATTTTACCTTTTTTAACCTCAGAAATAGCACTAGTTAGATCCATTGTGATGGTTCCTGTCTTTGGGTTAGGCATTAAGCCTCTAGGTCCTAGAATACGTCCCAAACGACCAACCTTAGACATTACATTTGGCGTAGCAATCACTACATCTATATCTGTCCAACCACCTTGAATCTTTTGCACATACTCATCTAAACCAACATAGTCAGCACCTGCATTATTTGCCTCTTCTTCCTTATCTGGAGAACAAAGCACAAGTACTTTCTTTGATTTACCTGTTCCATGTGGTAAAGAAACAGTTCCTCTTAATGCTTGATCTGGTTTTCTAGGATCAACACCTAATCTTATATGTAAATCTACAGAAGCATCAAACTTGGTAGTCGATACTTCCTTTACCAGAGCCGCCGCTTCGTCAATAGGATATAAACTATCTCTATCAACTTTATCATTTACTTTTTTACGTTTCTTTGTAATTTTCACTTTATATAGAATTAATACTTTCCGTAAAAAAAACTTTTTAAATTAATCAAATTAGTCATTAATCGTAATTTGACTTATATTGCACTACAAGTATGAATTAATTACTCCAAGGTGGTGTTCCTTCTACTACAATTCCCATACTTCTTGCTGTACCAGCTACCATTTTCATTGCAGATTCTACTTTGAAAGCATTAAGATCTGGCATCTTGATCTCTGCAATTTCTTTTACTTGATCCCAAGTAACGGTACCCACTTTGTTTCTGTTAGGCTCCGAAGAACCTTTCTTCAAACTTGCTTTTTGCAACAACAATACTGGTGCTGGTGGTGTTTTAATAACAAAGTCAAAAGACTTATCTTTGTAAACACTAATAACAACTGGTAAAACCTGCCCCATTCTGTCTTGTGTACGTGCATTGAATGCCTTACAAAACATCATGATATTTACCCCTTTAGATCCTAGTGCTGGTCCAATTGGAGGTGCAGGGTTTGCTTGCCCACCTTTAACCTGTAATTTTATAAACGTCTCAGGTACTTTCGCCATTTTTATGTTTGTTTTTCAACCTGCATAAAATTCAATTCAACAGGTGTTCTTCTACCAAAAATCTTTACAATAACTTTCAGCTTTTTCTTTTCATCATAGATTTCTTCAATGACACCATTAAAGTCATTGAATGGACCATCAATAATCTTGACTGTCTCTCCAACTAAGAAAGGTTCATTAATACTCTCTCCTTGTTCTTGCATTTCATCCACCTTTCCTAGAATTCGATTAACTTCTGCTTGTCTTAAGGGAATTGGTTGATCCTTACCAAGGAAGTTAATTACACCAGTCATTGTTCTAATGGTTTGAAGAATATCTCCATTTAGTCGATTTTCGTCAGCCTCTATCAACATATAGCCAGGATAAAAGTTACGTTCTTTAATAACTTTTTTTCCTTGCTTAATTTGATAGACTTTTTCTGTTGGTACTAATACTTGATAAATAATATTATCCCAGTTAGAACGTGATATCTCGGAATCTAAATGAAGCTTGATTTTACGTTCTTTCCCACTAATAACACGAAGTACATACCACTTGCTGTTCTTTTTTTCTTCACCCATATTAACTAGAAAAGTTTACTTGAATAGCTGATAAACATAGTGCAATATCCCTTGGAACAACTGATTTTCTGCATTTGCTCCGAAAATAAAGTCCATAAAGAAAATTAGAAGCGCACTAATAATCGATGCTACTAATACAATTACTGCACTACTTTGTAACTCTTCCCACGAAGGCCAACTTACTTTGTATAAAAGTTCATTGACTGTTTCCTGAATATAAATTCTAGCTTTTTCCATGAATCCTCTATTTAGCACGGGCGGTAGGAATCGAACCCACGACCTTTGGTTTTGGAGACCACTGCTCTACCAGCTGAGCTACGCCCGTGTATATACACCAAATTGACTTTGCGGTTTTTGGTACATAGATATTTAATGATTGACAATAAGTGAATTAGTTATCTTATTTATCATTCATCAAATGATCGGAGATAAAAACCGCAAAATCAACTTTAGATTAGCAGTAAGAATTTATTCCTACTGAAAATTTGGAACTTCTTTAGAAGGTAAGATTATTCAATAATCTCAGTCACCTGACCTGCTCCAACTGTTCTACCACCTTCACGAATCGCAAAACGCAATCCTTTTTCCATTGCAATTGGGTAGATTAGGTTTACAGTAATGGTTACATTATCACCAGGCATTACCATCTCCACATTCTCTGGCAAGAAAATCTCTCCAGTAACATCTGTTGTACGGAAGTAGAATTGTGGACGATATTTATTGAAGAATGGTGTATGACGACCACCTTCATCTTTACTCAAGACATAAACCTCAGCCTTAAACTTGATGTGTGGTGTTACAGAAGCTGGCTTGACGATTACCATCCCCCTCTTCAAATCAGTTTTATTAATACCACGTAATAAAAGACCAGCATTATCACCTGCTTCCCCTCTTGTTAATATCTTTCTAAACATCTCAACTCCTGTTACAGTAGAGGTGATTGGTTTTTCATCTAATGGTCTCAAACCAATAATCTCAACAGGGTCACCACTATTGATAATACCTCGCTCAATTCTACCAGTAGCAACAGTACCACGACCTGTAATAGAGAAAACATCTTCAATAGGCATCAAAAACGGCTTATCTACGTCACGCTCAGGAGTAGGAATATGAGTATCTACAGCCTCCATTAAATCTTTAATTTGCTGTACTGCTTCAGCTTCATCATTTAAAGCTCCTAATGCAGACCCTACAACAATTGGGCTATCTTCTTCAAAGTCATAAAAGTCTAGTAATTCACTAACTTCCATTTCAACCAACTCGATCAACTCTTCATCATCTACTAAATCTGCTTTATTCAAGAACACAACAATCTTTGGCACTCCTACCTGACGAGCCAAAAGGATGTGCTCACGAGTTTGAGGCATTGGGCCATCAGTAGCAGCAACCACTAAGATTGCACCATCCATCTGAGCGGCACCCGTAACCATGTTCTTTACATAATCGGCGTGACCTGGACAGTCAACGTGTGCATAGTGACGACTTTTCGTCTGATATTCAACGTGTGCAGTATTAATAGTGATACCTCTCTCTTTTTCTTCAGGAGCAGCATCAATAGAGTCATAGTCTTTTTGCTCTGCAAGTCCTTCTTGAGCAAGTACGTGGGTAATTGCAGCAGTTAATGTTGTCTTACCGTGGTCAACGTGTCCAATAGTACCAATATTTACGTGTGGTTTGGACCGATCAAAAGTTTCTTTAGCCATAGCTTTAATCTCTTTTAAAAGATTTTTGTATTGAATAAATATCAAGCAGATAACTGGAGCCAACGATGGGATTTGAACCCACGACCTCTTCCTTACCAAGGAAACGCTCTACCCCTGAGCTACGTCGGCCCATATAGACATAAAAAGAGCGGGAGACGAGACTCGAACCCGCGACCCTCAGCTTGGAAGGCTGATGCTCTACCAACTGAGCTACTCCCGCTTATTTCAAAGATGACAATTCTATATTGCCATCTTTGAAACCTTGTTTCTAAAAAACAACTTTAGAAACAACATATTTTATTAATGTAAGAGAAAGAAAAAGAAAAAATAGTGGGAGGAGCAGGATTCGAACCTACGAAGTCGAAAGACAGCGGATTTACAGTCCGCCCCAGTTGGCCACTTTGGTATCCTCCCAGTTATCGTCAAATTTCGTGCAAAGATAAGCTTTTAATAATAAAAAATGAAAGCAGAGCTAAAATTTCTTATTTATTTTCTCAAAAAGAGTAATAAACACGAAAAGGAAGTAAAAAATGGAGCCGGTGGACGGATTCGAACCGCCGACCCGCTGATTACAAATCAGCTGCTCTGGCCAACTGAGCTACACCGGCTTATTTTGTATCAAAAAGCACTTTAAAACGAGCAAAATAACCACTTTGAAACAAAAGGTGTGCAAAGATACATTTTTTATCTTTAAACCTCCAAATTTTTTTACTTTTTTTTGCTCTTTAATTTTATGCAAATTGCCTTACTTCTATTGTACAGACATTAGAAGAAGCAATACACCTCTATATTTAGTTCCCAATAAACAAAATTAATTAGTTTTTTATACACCAAAGTACACACTTTTTTAATAATAGTTCAATTTTAAAATAGGGGGTGATAGAAATAAATAAACCTCAAAAGCCTAATAATGGCTTTTGAGGTTTACTTAAAAATTAGTTATAGAGTTTGCGCTTCTCTAATGAGACTTCACTTTCTCCTTGTGCTTCTTCAGCTGACGAGCTAGAGAATTAACCGCTAAATCAACTGACTCCTCGAAAAGTTTACTATTTTCTGTGGCCACAATCTGTGTACCTGGGACATTCACCTTAACCTTTGCTACCTTATCTTTCACTTGTCCGGTCTTCCCTTCTAAGCTCAGGTAAACTTCTACATCGGTAATTCGGTCAAAAAAGCGATTTAATTTCTCCATTTTCTTTTGAATAAAATCAATCAACTTTTGGTCTGCGGAGAACTGAATAGACTGAACTTGTACCTTCATAATGTACATTTTTGAAAATTAAAAAAACACCTTTGTAAGT
>JAHDIP010000322.1 GCA_020630735.1 Saprospiraceae bacterium
GCGCCTCGCATAATATAGTTAAGAGAATTAATCTCTAATTAATAGACGAAACTATTAATACTTTACAAACTTTTGAACCAATTGCTCTTCACCATTTTGGAGCATAATAAAGTAGTTGCCAGTATGTAAGTTTGTAATACTTAGTTGAGCGGAAGTTGTACCAGCTATTGCTCTTTGAGAGATAATTAGATCGCCAAGTATATTATAAACATTGATGGTTATATTTTTCTCATTAGCAGCAAAGACTAGATTCAAAACATCTTTTGCTGGATTAGGAGAAATACTCAAATCGTTATTTAGATTAGATTCCGAATTTCTTAAAAGCGATTCATCTTGAATTGTATTAAGTGTGCTAAAGAAGAAATTGGGAGACCAATTCGTCCAACCATTGGCACATTTAGCCTTTAGTTTATACTTATAATTTTGATTTGCTAATAAGCCAGAAATATCTTTTGAAGAAACAGTAAGAATATATTCTGTCCATGGGTTAGCAAAATCGATACCTCTATATTTGAATTTATATTTTAGGTCACCTGGATCGACATCCCAAGAAATTGTTGAGCTCGAATTTGTTGTATTCGTTGCTTCCGATGTAGTTGGAAAATCACAAATATCGCTGATTGTTGTAAATTCATAAGTAGCAGACCAAATAGAATTTTCGGTACTGCATAAAGATTTCACTTGATATTGATATGTAGTATTTGGAGTAAGACCATTTATAAATCTAAAGGTTTCTATATTTGCTGTTAGTAATTCTGTCCAAGTTCCTCCAATAGGTCGATAGCGAATTCGGTAACGATTAGAGGCGTCTACGACATCCCATAGTAACTTTACAACATTGCCGCTAATGATTGTACTACTAATATTTATGGGCGGATCGCAGAGATCCAAAAGGGTAGGGTTACTAGTGATCAAATATTGTCCGTATTGTTGTACTCCAGAGAATCCAACTTTATTAGAAGTAGCATTGGCAGTACTACCACTCGTTATAAGAGTCCATTCTGTATCCGAATTAAAATCTCGACCATATAATTTATAGCTTGAAGGATTATTAGCTTGTGCTGCCGAAATACCTTCTTCGATAGTGAACGTTGCTTCAAAAGTTAAATTACCTGTGTTCTCATAATCATTCAAAATCCAGTATTGATTTTCAATTGCTACATCGTTTGGATCGATACCATCTATTCCATTAGGAGAAACCGTTAATTGAGTTGTAGTAATCGCAGCACCAGTGTGGGCACTATAATTTGCAAAAAACTTGGTGTTTAAAAAGTCAACAATTCCATTTACCTCTATTTGAGAATTTGCTGTACCAGGTCCGATAGGAGCAGTAGAAGTCATACTTACGGCATTATTGATTATTCCGTTATGTACTCCAAGGTCGTCAAATACTTCTGCGCTAGTTTCGTCTAAATGATAGCTGGCAATGAGGTTTTCTTTGCATCCTGTATAAATGAGGTGCATTCCTTCTCTAATTTCTGTAGCAGAAAGTGCTTTCGACCAAATGCGAATATCTTCAACTTGCCCTTCATATTCCCAAGCATTATAGGTGTCGGCACCAATTACTATATCGTGTGTTGTATTGATATTTCCTAGGGAGCCTAAACTTTTACTATTTTTCAAATGACCATCTACATAAATTTCGAGGAGGTCTGCTATTCTGTTGAAACTTACAGCGACATGGTGCCACTCATTATCATTATAATCAACAGACCCTGAACCAATGTCTACTCTATCGCCACCTGATCCTGCATTGAAGACGAACTGTCCAGATTGCATGGCAACTACCCAACCAGCATAACTTCCACTATCCCAATCTTTATCAGAAATAATTGCATCATCACCTGAAGTTGTAGTTGTCTTTGTCCAAAACTCGATACTAAAGTTTTTATCATCTCCAAAATCAAAGTCTGAAGTTGTTTTTGGAATATGTACATTGGCACTTCCATCAAAACTTAGCGCATTACTTGCTTGAGGAAATACACTTGTTCCTGTAAGGTTAATAAGAGGACTATTTGCACCCAGGGAACTATGGCTTATGTCACCTGTAAAATCACCAGCAGTATTTGGTGTAAAACGGACATAGATAGTCGCACTAAGGGCGCCTCCTGTTGGAGTAAGCGTTATAGCATTATCGAAGCCAGTTGTTTCTTCAGTAGAGATTTGAAAACCAGATGGTGCGGTTAGTGTAATCTCATTTGTTAAATAAGCACCAGATAATTCGTAAACGAGAACCTCACTACTAGTACCAAAACCTAATTTACAAAAAGCAAGTTGCTCGGTGAAAATAGCAATAACGGGAGTAGTATTTTTTGTGATTAAATACTGACCATAAGTAGAAATATTATTAAAGGTGACACTATTTGTTAGAGCATCAGCATTAGCACCATAGGTCAGAAATGTCCATTCGCCATCCGCATTAAAATTACGGCCATATAGTTTTAAAGAGATAGGATTATTGACTTCTTGACTTGTAATGGTTTCATTGACAGAAAAAGTAGCATCGAAGCTTAAGTCTCCTGAATTTTCAAAACGATTTAACACCCAATATTGATTATTAAAAACGAGATCAGCGGCATCTATTCCCTCTGTACTATTTGGAGCAAGATTGATCTTAGTTGCGGTTACAGATGCTTCGACTTGGTTGGAATAATTCGCTTCGAAGTTAGTAGTAGTATAAGTGACATTGGTAGCGTTTTCTATCTGCGTATTGGCAGTGCCTGTTCCTAAAGGAGCCGATGAAATGACTCTAGTTGCATTTGAGAGTATCCCATGATGCATACTAAAGGCATCCAATACATCACCACTTGCTTCATTGAACTGAAAACAGGAAATCAAATCAGTAGTACAGTTTTCTAAGGTTCTATGCATCCCTTCTCTTATTTCAGTAGCTGTAAGTGCTTTCGACCAAATACGAACTTCATCCACTAAACCATCATACGAATAATTATTATTAGTATCAGCACCGATCACTACATCATTGCTTTGAGTAATGTTTTCTAATCCAAAAGGTATTTTTTCATTTAAAAGAACACCATCTGCATAAAGTTGAACGAGCCCTTGTCCCTCACGACTAAAAGAAACGGCAATATGGTGCCATTGATTATCATTATAGGTTACACCGTTAGACCCAAGGTCAATCCTATTACTGCCTGAGCCAGCATTAAAAATCAAAGTGCCACTTGCCATTGCAATCACCCATCCTTTATAAGAACCACTATGCCAGTTTTTATCTGATATAATAGCTGCGTCACCAGATGTTGAAGTTGTCTTTATCCAAAGTTCAATGCTAAAATCTTTGTCGTCATTAAAGTCAAAATCAGGATTGCTTTTACTAATATGTACATTGCTATTACCATCAAAACTTATTGCTTTATCAGGTGTGGAAGTCATTAAATTTTCTTTTTTCAAAAAGTTTAAATCTATTGTTTTTACGACGGTACCACCCGTTTCGGTTAAGGTCAAAACCATTGGATAATTACCAGCGGCAACAGCATTTAAATTGCCCAAGCTAAGTGTAAAAATACCAGAGGAGAGAACAGTAGAAGGAATATTAGATGTAACTCCAGCTGGCAAACCACTAATTGATAAATCTAATGTACCTGTAAAGGTTCCGATTGGTGCGATATTTATTTGATAATCGAGTGTGTTTTCGGAGCATACGCTTAATGCACTACTCTCAGAAAATGCGATAAAGTCATTTGTGTCTGCTGCAACTATTGAAAAGTCTTCATCAGAAATATCAAAGAAAATATTGTCAGCAGAAGCTACTTTGATTCTGTTGGTCGTCCCAATCGAATTAGCTGGAATTGTAATTTCTTCTGATCCATCATTACTGACAGATGAAGCTAAAGTAATTGGATAAGTATAGCCTCCATCGGTAGAAAGCAAAATATCAACTAGTGTAGAATTGATAGGAGATTGATCAGTATTCGCTACATCCCAAGTAACTGTTATGGTTTGTTCTTCTGCGATGACTACATTATCGTCATTCGGATAATTTACAACAAAAGGACCTGCATTTCCTTCTACAAAAAATTGCAACTCTTCAAAAGTAATACCTTTACCAATAGTATGATTATCACGAACATAAAATCGAAAATTTAATGTTCGTGAAACTTCTGGCAATACTTCACCATAATTATATCCATTAATGATACTAGCCAATTTGGGAATTGTACGGACTGGAGAAATATCATGTGGTAATAATTGGAATAAAGGATCGACTTCTGTAGGTGCCCAAGGTGGCGAACCTATACCGCTATCAAATTGTTGCCAAGAGTAGGTAAAGTCGGTAGTACCATCAGGATCGGTAGCAGAACCTTCAAGGCTAAAAGGTGTTGATTTTGGAATATAAAACCCGCCGCTAGGTACCGTTGCAATCGGTGGATTATTATTAGTTGCAATGTTTTCTGCACAATTCGTATTAAGGAATAGGGTATTGTACATTTGTTCTATACTTCGTCCATGAAAGTAGTCAATTCTTCCATCAGGCACTTGATGTCCACCACCACAAACGCCACTACCACCATAACTCATTATTGAATTTCCAGCCCCAGGCTCCATATTGTTTCCTCCCCAATCAGGGCAATAATTCATCATGTGACCAGCTCCCATATTATGTCCCAGTTCGTGTACAATTGTCCAATGATCGTTAGAACATTGCGATCCTGCTTTTGCTCCTCCACAAGTGACACCCACATAGGAGACACCTCCACCGCCTCCATTAACAGCAAATCCAATTTCATAATTTTCAGAACCGATTCGATCATTAATCGTTCCAGTAATCGATCCTAATCCATCATAGGGGTCAGTAGCAGGATCTGAAAAAATCAAGCTATCAGGATTGATAGCTAATTCAAAAGTGACAGATAAATCTCGTTCACATACAAAATTCATGTCAGCTACTATTTCAATATTTCTATCGATCATGGCAGTAGTATCATGATTATAACTGGCACTATGACCCGAAGTCCACATGATTGCCATTCTGTATTTTCGGAGTTCTGTTCCCCAAGAAGTTCCTGCGAAGTTATTCTTGGACAGATTATTTTCGATTTTATTTGGATCTATTTCTGTTTTACATTGAATAGGTTGGCGAACTTCATCTTTTGCATAATAGCTAATTAGAAAAGCTTGATCGTCTCGTGTAACTTTATCTATAAAAAAACTACCTTGGTCGCTATCTCCTATTAAATGAAAATTATTGTCAGTATAGACAAGTTGGACACTGGCTTTAGGATTGTATAAGCCGCTACCTCTAAATGTTTTTATATCTGGACGCTGACTAGCTAAAGATTTGTGAACCAAGTCGCTTTCTTCTAAAACAAAACATTCTTCACTACCATCAGGCATCGGAATATCAATACATTTATTGCTTTTAGATATAGAGTTGAATGTTGTTTGTAATTCAACTTGATTCAATTCTAAAAGCCTAAAATTAGTTGGTAAACTTTCGAATTCAACCGCCTGCAAATTCGTTTTGCCAGCCTTGCTATTTTTCCAATTGATCTGAGCTTGAATGAAATTTGGTATGAATAATAAAAGAAGTAAAGATAGATAAACGGATCGGATAGACATTGAATATTTATTAGTTGTTAAAAAGAAATAGGGGAAGGATGACATAAAGTTAAGTATAAAAAAAATAAAAAGTATTGTATGGTAATTATTTTTATGTGAATTTTAATAAATAATAAAGAACAGCCAATAATAATTGAGGAAGATATATTTGGTTGACAATTTTTGTCTTTTAGATAAGGCAGTTGTTTTCTGGCGTTTAGTATCCTGCAAAAGATGATATGGGGTAGTAGTTTTAAACTACTACCAGCGATTTTATCTGTTGGCTTGGATTTTTTGTCAAAATTGTCAATGAACCGAATGTTTTTTGAAAAAAAAATGCGAGGCGC
>JAHDIP010000323.1 GCA_020630735.1 Saprospiraceae bacterium
CTAAAATATAACGACGATACGTTGATTGTTCTCCTACTTGTATTTGTACAATGTAGGCCGCTGCTGGCGCTTCGCCTAAATCTACAAACTGATTAATCTTAGCAACCGTGCCTTGGTTTTGGCTATAGACTTTTTTACCTACTGTATTAAACACATTGATGTTCACTTTTTCGGCTTCCGCTAATTCTAATTGTAAGGTAAATTGTCCTTCACCAATATTTGGTAACAATTCTAAGCTTTCTACATTTGGTAAATGATAAGTACTAGAAGCAAGGTCTATTGTTTGTGTAAACGTATTTTCACAAGTACCATCGCTAACAGTAAGTGTAACTACATAATTATTAAATTCGGCATATTCATGCGATGGATTTTGTTCTGTAGAAGTCGTACCATCACCAAAGTCCCAAGACCAAGAGGTAGCACCTGTAGAAGCATCCATAAAATCAAAAGTAAGACCATTATCCGTAAAGGTGAAGTTTGCATTTGGTCCATCAATAATCGTTACTGGAACATTCACCAAATCACTAACGCAAGAAACTTCTCGAACTTCCCAATCATATAAATAGTAAAAAAAGTCAAGTGGCGCTGTAGTAGCAGATGAACTCGTAATCGTTGCCACATCTCCTACTTGATATGGATAGTCTGCACCTGCATCATTTCTAAACAAGTTGATACTAGTACCTCCTACACTATAAATACCAGGACCAGGAATTTCTAAATTCAATGTTACTCGACTTTGACCTGCTGGCATAAAAACATTTACAGCAGCTATTTGCTGACCGTTTTCGTTAAATAATTCAATTAACCTATTCCCTGCATTGCCTGCATCTACCCAAGCAGAGATTAAAGTGAATGGAGCATAAGCTTCAAAAATAGATGTTCCTGTAAAGCCCGTATTATGATAACCTCCAGTAGCAAAACTACCATCTTCTGGACCACCAAATATAATTGGTCCTTGTATAGCTGACTCTATCTGATAGGTTGTATTTCCACTTAGAGGAGGTGTAGTAAAGGTTGAGCCTGTAAAAACATTGGTACCAAATAAATACCAATTGATATCACCCTCTCCATCAGCAGTAAGGGTAACCGAAGTACCTTCACAAATCGGATCAACACTTTCAAAAGTAGGGTTTTCTAATAGGTCAACCATCACTGTTAAGTTATACGAATCTGTTCCCAAAGTGTTGGTTACCGTTAAAGTAACATCGTAAGTACCATCAGCTGTATAGGTGTGAACTGGATTTTGAGAGGTAGAAGTATTACCATCTCCAAAATCCCACGACCAATCTTGTGGTATATCTGTAGAGGCATCTGTAAAGTAAAACTGACCACTACAACTAGTTGTGGCATTTACAGTAAATTCTGCTGTTGGTTCTGCTTCTGGTGTTAAACAAAGTGGAGGAAGATCAAAGGCTTCTGTTTGGTCACTACGGCTAGCAGAGCTACCTTGATCGGCACCAAAACCTAAACCTCTACGAGCAAATGCTTCCCAAATTAAACAACGATATTCGCCATCGAAAATTACTTCGTCAGCATCAAGAATTGCATCTCTACCATTTACCATACCAGGATTACAATTCAGCATTTTCATTCCCTCTGTTACTAAAGTCATCGCAATGTTATTTCCACCTGTACCTGTATGGAAATTCGGGTCAAAACCATATTCATCAATTAAATCCCAAGTCATTTCCCATAAAGCAGTTGCCCAAATAAATCCAACACCATGCGGTACAGAAATATTAGGATCATTAGAATCTGCATAGGTAAATCCATTGGTAGCAAAGTTAGTAGAATAAGGAGCAGGACGAATTCCAACGCCTGTAGTTGGTTGATCAATAGCAAAGGTTCCAATACCTCTTACATCTGATCTGGTATCACCTTCTTCGATCGTCAACATTAGTCCAACCCAATCACTCCATCCTTCTCCCATCTGCTCATCATTTCCTAAGCAGCCTCCGTTATTTGGTCCACCAACCATACGAATAGAAAGACCATGTCCGTATTCATGGCAAATAATTCCGTTATCAAAATCGCCATCTCGATCATTCACATTTCCTTGATCTGCTTGAATTGTTCCATTTACACCATTACCTAATTCTACTTTGATGATATCACAATCTTCTTTACTAATCATTATTACTGGAATATTAACTGAATTTCCATCTGCACCAGGAGCCATTCCTACAGGGCCTTCTCCTGCATTATTATTACAAATAATGGTAGCTATTGCACCAGCATTTTCCGCATTTAACGCCTTCGCACCAAACTCACAATCTCCTCGATCAACTAAAGCAATTTTGCCACTTAGTTCATTTCCATTTACAAGAGCTCCACACCCTAAAGAAGATGAAGCGCTTCCATCATCTACCAAAACAAGATCTTCAGTTAGTGGTGAAGTTGGTAGCGGAGCACCAAAAGATGCAGCGACACTACCATATGGTCCCTCAATAGAAGCTGGACTATTTATGGTTAGTAAATTAGAAGAACCTCCACCTCCTGTCCAAAGGTACATTTGTATACGTGCAGTAGAACCATCACCTCCAGAACTAAAATTCGCATTATTCGTTCCACTTCCATCTTGTGCTTCAGCTCTAATATAATCGCCAGCCGAACCGCCATTACCATTATTGTTTTGTTGGAAATTTCCAGCAGCCTCATCGAAACCATGGCGATACCAAATATCGTGCATCATGTTACAAACATAAAATAAATTGACTACAGCAGCATCTCTATTTGCACCAGGTGTTCCATTAGGATCGAAAGGTGTATCGAACGTTAAGCTTGCTCCACCATCTGGTTCGTTTCCTGCTGAGCTATCGCTATTATTTGTATCTTCATAAGCATGTACATTGTTTCCTCTTGTAATGGTATAGTCTGCCATGCCATCACCATTGATATCATGCCAACCCCAAGGAGAAGCTACAGCATCATCAGGATCTGTTACCATAATATGTGGTCCGTGATTAGGACTTTCTGCTGGTAAGGCAAATACTTTGTAACCACCAATTAAACTTTCATTGGCGTGTGAGTGATTGTGGTGCTTATGTGTTATTTTTCTATTTTCGAAAGCAATACATTCGTCATTAGCTGCCAAAGCTGGTGAACCAAAATCACAATGAATTACTTGATCTCTTTTGTATAAAAATTCGCCAGTTGCTGCATCAACTAAAATAAACCAATTGTGTTGCGCACCTAATTCGTAAAATTCTACCACCCAAGTTAGTCGCACATCATCTTCATTTGGAAAATACCTTAGACTTGTTTTAATAGGTTCTAATGCTATTGATTCGTTTTCAAAAATAGTCGTCTGTATCTGATCGCCTTTATTTTCTTTTTCTGTTAGACTAGTAATACTAAGCCCTAAAGAATGAGCAACTTTTAGTGCTGCATCTTCAGCCGAAAGTGTAGCGGAGTTGTTACTTACCTTATTTTTGATGTTGGATACAAAGTCAATATGAGCACTTAGTATTCGACCGTCTTTTAAAACGTTAGCATTTGCAGTAGCATTAAATACAGGAATGCCATCATAGGTTTGGTCTACATATATATGTGTAACTCCTGAGCGTTTACTCGTATACATCGAACTGACATGAACATCTGAAATGTCATCTACCGTTAGTTCGTATTTGTTTCTTTCTTTTTCTAAATGGTCTTGGAATAGTTTTAGTGCATCTTGTGCAAAAGTAAGGGTACAACATAGCATAAAAACTATGAGGGTAGTAAGGTTCTTCATTTCGACTAATTACGTTTTGGTTAGTAAAATTATTTGAGCATTAAAAAAACTATAATTGGGTTTTAGTTTTCGATAGAATTATTAATAATTCTTTTTTAGCTTTTATACTTTACTATCGTAATTTTCTAACTTGTCTTAAAAACGCTTATCTATATTAAATACTTTTTAGTTCAAAATGTTCAAGTTTATTCAAAAATTTCACAATCAAAGTCACTCGGATTCGCACTAATGGCATTGATACGAGCTAACTCATTATTTGGGAAATTAACCTCAAAATCTGTCCACTCCTCACTCGTTGCCGCTCTAGGATCTGCTTGATAATAGTCAGTAGAAATCATTTGAGCACCACTTTCAAAAGCCGCTTCCATTCTTGAATAATCACCTGTACGGGCCTCTTGTGTATCTGCATCTGAACGAGTACGTACGAAGTAACCTTGACTTACCAAACTTTTAATATCATCCACATTTCCTTGTGGACCATTACGCATAACGAAAGCACATTCATCTTTATCAGTAGAAGTGTATGTAAATGCCGCTCGCCCTTCTAAAGAAGGATGACCTTCAGCATATAAGTCTGCTTGACCATCTAAGATAAAAATGACTTTTCCTCTCGCCTCACCAAGTGTTGGCCAAGCACCATCTTTTACAGCTGCATTTAGTGTTGGATAGTCACCTCGAAGATCATCAGGTGTAATGACCCCATCTAAGTCACTACCAAAAACCGATTTTATTTCAGTATCCAAATCATCCATATATTCCGCAGTGAATTGCTCAATTGGTGTAGCAACAAGCAGCGGTAGAATATCTGTAACAGAGCTTTCTTTGGGTTCTATGTTTACAAAAATAGGGATATGATTTGGGTGTGCGTCTGACCAGTTTTTCAGAGCCGTTAGACCTGACACTAAGCTGTAATAGTTGGTCATAAAGTCGAAGTCAGCAACATGAATTAATTTAAAACCTGGTTCTTGCAGTTCAGGAATACCTGACTCGGTTGGCTCTTGTGCCATCGTCATTCCTGTTCGATTTGAGAACCGACCATCTGGGTCAGCAAAAATATCTAGTTCTATTCCTCTAATGTCATGCTCACTAAACTGCACATCTAAAGTTGGATGCGTATAGTCCCATTGGTTCGGATTATACTCTGGAGGAAATAAGGAATCTAATTCGAGAAGGGCTTCAAAAATAGGTTCGTATGTTCTAATACGATAGCTATTATGACTCGCCAATAATTGAATTTGGTTTATTTTCAATTCATTAATTGCTTTCTGACAAGCGGTCAATTCTACAGGAGTGACAGCTTCGTCATCGCTACAAGAAAATAAAAAAAGAATCAAGAGTAAACTAAGAGCTTGCAATTTCATGTGTTTATCTTTTGCATTTTGTTTAAATTAGACCTAATCCCATTAAACTGATAATATACATATATTCTATGTGTTTACATAAACAATTATTTCCTATTTGCTATTTATGTCTGCTTTTAAGCGAAAAAATAAAAATTCTATTAATTTTGCGGTTATGTTTTCGTCTTTAATGATATTAAATAGTAACGAATGGTAAATACCCCCGAGAGTGAACTATTAGAAAAGCTTCGTGGTCCTAATGCCTTAGCACGTGATAGAGCATTAGCAGAAGTGTATCGACGCGTTTATTCTACTATCGAACGGATGATTACCGCTAATAATGGTTCGGTCGAAGATGCTGAAGATATTTTTCATGATGCACTTATTAGTTTTTACAAGCAAGTGCAAAATGGTTTGACTTTAACTTGTGCGCTGAAAACGTACATCTATTCGATGTGTCGTAATTTATGGTTGAAACGCTTACGTAAAAGTGGTAGGAGTGACAACTTAGATGAACAGCACAATGATATTGTCGAACTGGATCGTAATCCTGAAGAGTTTCTCATCGTCGACGAATGTGCTTCGCTAGTATCTTCGTACTTAAGCAAGATGGGTGACGATTGTCGAAAGATTATTGTTTACTCTTACTTCGATCAATATAGTGCCGAAGAAGTTGCTAAACTTATGGCTTATGCAACACCACAGGTGGCTCGAAATAAAAAATCGAAGTGCTTGAAAAAATTTCGTGATCTCGTACTTACTGGTGGTGACCAAAACGGTTCGCTCAGACAGTGTCTTGAGGAATACATTAATTAA
>JAHDIP010000324.1 GCA_020630735.1 Saprospiraceae bacterium
AAACAAAGCAAAGAAACACCAAAGCAGTATTCCTTTGCTTCATTGAAAGATGAAAAAATTATTCGCTATCGGGCCATCTCATTTTGAATTCGGCGCCACTCACTTTAATTTTTTCGGCAGTAATCTCAAAAGTTTCAGTCGTATTTGAACTCATGCCTTGAGAGTTGAAACTCTCACGATAACCGACCACATATGCATTTTCGAATTCAATTTTCTTCAATTCTTTGGTTTGGTCAGCATCTTTAAAGATGGTAATAGATCCTGCTTTTGCTAAATCTTGATCGCCCAACCATTTCACAATTTTACCATTCATTTCTTTTTCATCAGAACGAATTGTTAAACTGATAAAACCATTACGTACGACTTTTACAGGTTGACCTTTTTCAGGGTCAGTTGCTCTAGAGAAAGAGTAACTCAAATCAATAACTTGTGCATTGGCGCCTTCTAATTCAAGAACGGCCGTATGTGCTGCTGCTGCCATTGTTGCGTGTTTTTAAGGTTAAAAAAAATAGTATCATTTTAGAATTCAATCGGTTAGAAAATTCTAATCCTTGACTTCTTTTAATTCAGATTCTGCGTTTTTATCTTTTGCTTTTAGGGCATAAACAAATGTACGTACTGCCCAAAGTGGCTGAATATCTACATTGACATCGATCCGATCTGGTACTCGATGATTCCAATCAAAATGAGTTACTTTTCCAGCACTTATTATTTTTTGTTCGACAAGTTGGTTCAGAAAATCTTGAATCGTATCTCTAACAAAATTTGCTTTTGGGCGATCTAATTGTTGACCAGTAACTTTACCCAGATAATGCCTCAAAACTCTATTGACATAATCAAAAGTTCGAACGACAGGATAACGCTTTAGTGGATATTCTGCACCATCAAAAGCGGTACATGATTCATAAACAATATCTTTGTCATAAGCATGCATCATTGAATTGAGTCCAGCTTCAGAAAGATCCGTCACTTCATCTTGTACAGTTCGATAAGCAAGCCCTTGCGAACCAGAAATAGCTCCATGCATTTCACCCATAATCGGTTGAGAAATTTTCTCGGAATACATTTTTCCAGCTACAGCCATTGCAACAGAACCTCTTAAATCTTCTTCCTCATCTAATCCCTCATGTTGACCTCTGAGTACAAGATGATTCGTCAACATAATGAGTTTACTATGATGCAACTCTGGCCCTGTGAAACCTTGCCATTTTTTTGATTCCCGTTCATTAAGCGCATCTTCTACACTATCGCAATCGGCAAAGTCTGTTAGGAAACTAATTCTAGAGTCTCCAGCTAATTTCGTGTAGCGTTCGATAAGATCTTTTGGTCGCTTGCTTCGCCAAAGCCCTGGAATAACAAGAAGGGAATATGCTTTGCGTTGATCTACAGAACGAGCCTCATCCATTATTTTTTTCTCAATCGTATTGTATATCAAATTGCTATCTGCATCTAATAAAGATTCAGGATGCACATTTATTAGTGTAAGGTTTTTGACCTTTTGAGGTGCTGCGTTTCTGAAGAAGAGTTCTAGCTCTCGGTAAGTACGTTCGATATCTTTTGCCTCATTAAGAATCGTAGTCAAATTCTCATTGATCAATTCTTCATTTTGATCTAACTTTACTTGAGCTGTTGAGCGCACTTGCTTGTGGTTTGTCACTTCAGGATTATTTAAAAATCCAACATAAGCTTTGAGTCGATCTAAAAGTTCTTGTCGTTCTTCTACTAAATCATCATCTTCTAAAAATCGTGTTTTTTTACGTTTACTATCTGGAGAAAACCGTTTGAGATTGTCAGCTAAGGGTGCTAATAATTCTTCAAACCCGTCATAGCGATCAAGCTGATTTTGAATATCACTTTGACTAAGTGTTGTAGAGACTTGTTGTCTCTCTTGAACGACTCTGCTTTCTTGAGAGACATTCGTTTCTTGATCTTTATTTTCTAAATCATGCATTAGTCAGCGTACTTTTTGGTTTAAAAATTAGATGTTACATTCACATCTTTTTGATGAATATAAAAAGCTCTACGAATGAATTCATTCTTCTGCATTGGAGGGCAAACTATTGGCAAGTTCTCCTATTATTTCGTTGAACATTGCAATTATTGCTTCTCTAGCATTCGGGTCATCTAGTGCTTTTCGCAATTGAGCGTTTTTGTCAATCCGGTCCACTAAAGCTTCACTTGCTTGAAATTCTGCTTCCAACTTTCTAATCCATGGAGAGTTTTTCTTAATTGATTTTGGAGAGAAGGATTCTACTCCGCCTCTAAATTTTATTGTCTCATTTGCCTCTGCATTGTCTGGATTTCCTGTTTTAATTTTCACAGAAACTTCAGGCTGTGCATAGTCCATCACATCTTCTGTAGATTTAATAAATTCCGCAGGAACTTCCTCAGGTTTTCTAGGACCATTAGCCCCTTTAAACGGCATAGCGATTAGTGTATTATTCGTAGGCAATAAAACTAAACCTGAGTTTGTTTCTTCAGGTACATCTACTGGACCAATCATATTATATCGGACTTGAGCCATAGTAATTATTGTTTTGGTTAATGAAATTTAATTGTCAATATTGAGTATTACTTGATATTTGTAATTTGTTTTCGCATCGTTTCAAATCTTCTTCTAGATCTCTTATTCTATCCTTACGTTCATCTATACGTTCTTTCAGAATCTTCACCGTTTCATCTGGTTTACTTTGTTCTTTCTTTAAATCATTAAGCTCTTTCGAAATCTTATTGATTCTAACTTTTAAATCAGCATTATTACCTAAGCATTTCTCTAGAGCATCTTTACAATTTTTTTTCACCTCTTCCAACTCTCCTAATCCTTGAGAGGCATAAGTGTTATGCATGGAATAAAGCATCACTCCAACTGCCCCTACTACCAATACGCCTAAACCTATTAATCTCCAAATGGCACTGTTTCGTTGATTCTGATTAAGTACGTCCATTGTTATATAGCTTGATTTTTTATGGTTAAATATTACAATTCCATTAGCTTAAGCATCATTTCTTAAACTTTTAGTCATTAAAATCATAATGACCAGTTACTTCAAAGCAATACTTTACTCTTTCTTTACAACCAACTGGTTATAAAAAATAAATAGCATTACAGAAGTTTTATCGTAGCAATTAAATTCTACGATACTCTTAAGTCTTTGTGTTTTGAAAAAATTAATTGTGTTCTACAACTAAGTTATTTGTTTTAGTAATGCTCCATTTTAGCTTTTTTTCGGAATCAATATCCAAGTATACTTTATCACCAGTAGTTATTTCACCAGTAATAATTTTGTCAGCCAGTGGAGGTGTTAGTAATGACTTGATTGCATTTCGTAGAGGGCGTGCGCCATAGATTGGTGAAAACCCAATACTAACCAAATGATTCATTACATCATCTGATGCTGTTAGATGAACATCATGTTGTTTTCGAAGTAATTTGACAAACTTTTGGTAATGAATATTCAAAATTAGTTTTGCGACCGGTTCCGAAATTGGTGCAAAAGGTAAAATCTGTGAATCTACTCTACCTAAAAATTCATCTTTGAAATGTCGAGATTCTCGAAGTATTTTTTTCAGTTGTTCGGTATTGGGATGTTCTCCATTCTGAAACATTTCTACAATATCATGCGCTCCCGCATTGGATGTAAAAATGATTATTGTATTGGAAAAATCGGCTAATTTTCCCTGTTTATCTTGTAACCTGCTATCTGTAAGCATTTGCAAAAAGATACCATAAATATCTTCGTGCGCTTTTTCTATTTCATCAAATAAAACGACAGAGTAAGGTTTCTTTCGAACGTTGTTTACTAGGATTCCTCCTTCATCATAACCCGCATATCCAGGAGGTGCTCCGAGTAGGGTCGCTACAGAATGTGACTCTTGAAACTCAGACATATCAAAGCGTAGAAGTGCATCCTCATCATCAAAAAGCAATTCTGCTATTGCTTTGGCCAACTCTGTTTTTCCAGTTCCTGTTGGTCCTGTAAAGAAGAAAATGGCACCAGGTTCTTTTGGATCTTTCAAGTTCGTTCTAAATGCTTTTAAGCCTTTAGCTACAGCTCCTATTACATGGTCTTGTCCGATGACCCTACGCTTTAATATCTCGTCGATATTTCTTAACTTATCTTGCTCTTTTGATCTTAAACGACCGATTGGAATTCCAGATTTGTAGGCAGCTATAGCTTCTACATCTTCAGATAGAATGACCTCTTTCTTTTCTAAAGTCAAATTTTGAAGAATGGTAAATATTTCTTCGATGTCGCTTTCTTCATCTTCGTCTTCTACAAGTCTACCAACTAAAAGCTCACTAAGTTTATTATTTATTTGTTGTCTATATTCAATAGGATTAGGTTCTTTATCTCCCTTCCACTTTGTTGCAATTTCTTCTAATACCTCTTTTGAACTTGCATTCATCTGTACTGCGCAGGATAAGGTAAAATCTAATAATTCAATCGCAGATGCTGGTAAGAACTTATCTCTGATGTACTTTTTAGATAAACGCACTGAAGTTGAAATCGCTGCTGGGTCTATTTTTAAATCATGAAATTTTTCGTACTTATCCACCAATCCTTCTAACATTTTAGCTGCAATAATTTCATCAGGCTCATTGATCACTAAACGGGTAAATCTTCTATTGAAGGCGGAATCTTTTTCTATATATTTTTGATATTCTGATTGTGTAGTTGCTCCAATTAATGTGATTTCTCCACGAGCTAATTCAGGCTTTAATAAGTTTACCACACCAGAACTAACAGGGCCTTTTTCATCTAGCAAGATGTGTATTTCGTCAATAAACAGTATTGCTTTATCACCATATTCCTTGATTGCTTTCAGTATAGACTTTAACCGTTCTTCAACTTCTCCTTTAAAAGCTCCAGCAACTAAACGACCACTTACATCCAAAGAAAAAATAGCAGCAGATTTTAATTTTTCTGGCACTTTACCATCTTCTATTTTCAGGGCTAAGCCTCCAACGATTGCTGTTTTTCCTACACCAGGTTCCCCAACAATTAGTACATTAGGAGACAATCTTTTTCCCAAAATTTCAAGCAATTGTTTGAGTTCTTTTTCTCTTCCTAAAACAGGATCAATCTTATCTTCTTTTGCTAGTGTATTGAGGTTTTCGCAATATTTATTTAAAATCTGTTGGTTGGCAAAAGAATCTGAATGACCATTGTTATGATTAGTGTTTTCAGATGTATCATTTATATTACCGACTTGAGTAGACAAATTATTATTCCGCCAATCTATTATTTCGTAGAGGGCTAAAGGTAAGCGCCTCAACAATTTAGCATCGAAAGCAACATCGGGTGTAAAAAGGGCTTCTAGAAAATCTAAAGGCAAAATTTCAGAATTTCCATATCTTAAACAAAGCTTTTGAGTTTCTTTTAAAACACTTTTTCCTCCTTCGTTAGCTTTTGGTTTGTCGACGTACTTTATATCTTTGGGACGTTTAGCAACCTGATCCAACGCCCATTGACGAATAGCTAAGGATTCTACATTTAGTTGCTTTAACATTGGGAAAAGACCAATATCTTCATCCATTACTGCCCATAAAAGATGTGCAGCTCCATAGGAAGTATGTTTATATTCTAATGCAATTTCTTCTGCTAAACGTACTGTTTTCATGGCAGAACTGGACAGTATATAATCTGAGTAATACATGTCTACTTTCAGTTAGTTAATTAAGGCTTTATCGAATAATAACTTTCATATTTTTTATTCATCAAAAAAGATGAAATTAATATTTATACCTGTATTTATGGATCACCAATAGCATTTAATGCTAGGCTGTTCAAAATCCCACAGATTTATAGTCGCTAAAATGCAAGAACAGTTCTGTACTATTCTATCAAAAGAACTTGTTTACTTCTCCTGATTTACTCTTGGCTG
>JAHDIP010000325.1 GCA_020630735.1 Saprospiraceae bacterium
AGGACTAATTCTTTACATAAGAAGAATATGTGTTTTGGAAGAGCATTACACTTATAGCACCGCTAAGTAACAGTAAAAAAATAATTTCCGCATTTTGATGGATAAATTTAATCCTATACTTCGTTAAAAAGCCTCGTCAATGCCCTGCATTGCCTACGTTTTTTGCCTCGTCTAGGAATAAATTTCCCTAATCAAAATTGGGAACTTATTTTTCACTCGTTACTAAGACAAGTACTTTCAATTTTTTGAATATAAAAAGTTTGTCAATGTTCATTATTGAACACTCTTTAATGCAATCAAACTCACATAACAAAACTCTGAACAAATGCCCCTTAAACCAGGACAAAGATTTTGGAGCCTACTTAAATTGTATAGAAGAGAAATACGGCAGATATATGTCTATGCTATATTCATTGGTCTAGTAACCCTATCTCTTCCCCTTGGCATTCAAGCTATTGTTAGTTACATACAAACAGGAGAAATAACATCCTCTTGGGTTGTTTTAGTTTCGTTTGTATTAATTGGAATCGCAGTAAATGGTTTTCTACAAGTTGCTCAGATTCGTATTGTAGAAAACATCCAACAAGATTTATTTACTCGATCTGCTTTTGAATTTGCGTATCGTATTCCTAAAATTACCTTCTTACAATTAGATAAAGTACATGCTCCAGAATTAGTAAATCGTTTTTTTGACACGCTTACCATACAAAAAGGATTACCAAAGATATTAATAGATTTTCCAGTAGCAGTCTTCCAAATTATTTTTGGACTGATCCTATTAGCTATTTATAGTCCTTATTTCATCTTGTTAGGATTCACTTTGATATTCATATTGTATTTCACATTTCAAATTACAGGTCCACAAGGTGTTACAACTAGTCTAATAGAAAGTAAATATAAGTATAAACTCGTTCATTGGTTAGAAGAAATTGCTCGAATCAATCGTTGCTTGAAAATGAATACAACCAGTAACTTTCATTTAGAGAAAACTGATCAATTAGTTAGTTATTATTTACGATCTCGTGAAAACCACTTTCAAGTTTTACTTACCCAATTCCAGTTATTTATTGTCTTTTCAATATTTGTAGCAGCTAGTTTACTTGTACTAGGTGGCTATTTAGTGTTTCAAGAACAAATGAATATTGGTCAATTTGTAGCTGCCGAGATTATTATCATCCTAATTATCAGTTCAGTAGAAAAAATCTTACGAATGATTGATACCATATATGATGTTTTAACTGCACTAGATAAAATTGGCTATGTAACGGATTTAAAACTAGATAAAAATACTGGCTCAACTACTATTGAAGCTGATGAAGGACTTGAAGTAGTAGCTAAAGATATTCAATTTGGATTTCCTGATGATCTAAAAAAAATCATCAATGAGTTATCTTTTAATATTCCTACTAATGCGAAAGTGGTTTTAGCTGGTTCTTCAGGAAGTGGCAAAACGGTATTACTACACATTATATCGGGCATTCACGAAATTGATGATGGAGAACTATATTTCAATAAAGTACCATTTGCCAATTACCGTCGGGATAACTTGTACAAACAAATTGGTGTTGCATTTCCAGTCAATCAAATATTTGAAGGTACACTTAAAGAGAATATTACACTAGGTAGAGAAATTACAGATCAAAAAATGGAAACGGTTTTGGAAACACTTTATCTCAATGATTATGTGATACACCAACCTAAAGGAGTTGAAACCTTTGTAGACAGTGGAGGAAGACGACTACCTAGAAGTATTATTCAAAAAATATTAATTGCACGTATCATCATTGCCGATCCTAAACTTTTGCTTTTAGAAGATCCCTTACAGTTTATTAGTGAAGCTGAGAAGATAAAAATTGTAGACTATATTATGGATAAAAAACGTAAATGGACTGTAATCGTTGTATCTGACTTTTACTATTGGAAAGAGAAAGCTACACAGATTATTGAATTAAAAAAATAACACTAAACAACTAATTATATTATGCTCAATATTTCCCAAAATAGCATCAATGACTTTATTAGTCTAAAGAACTTTAAGTCATATGACTTATTAAAGAAAAGTCGTGTTCGTTGGGTGAGTTTTCTACTTACCCTAGGGCTAATAGCAGCAATTATCTTTAGTATGTTCTTACCTTGGACACAAAACATTAATGCTAATGGATATGTAACGACACGTACTCCTCAACAACGCCCTCAACCTATTCATTCTGTTATATCAGGCCGTATAGAAAAATGGTATGTGCAGGAGGGAGATTTTGTAAAAGCTGGGGATAATATCATTTTTTTGTCGGAAGTAAAAAGTGAGTACTTTGATCCCAACTTGATTAAAAGAACAACTGAACAGGTGGCGGCTAAATCAAAAAGCATTAAAGCTTATGATGATAAGGTAGCTGCATTAGAAAATCAATTCCAGGCTTTACAAGAAGCATTACCAATCAAACTTGAACAAACGAGAAATAAAATAGAACAAGTAAAAAATAAGATTGAAATAGATAGTGTAGATCTAACTGCTTTTAATGCAAATATAAAAATTGCTGAAGATCAATACCTCCGAATAAAACAACTTCATGAGAAAGGTTTGAAAACACGTACTGAATTACAAGAAAAAGAACAAAAATTACAAAATCTAAAAGCAAAAATACTTGCACAAGAAAACAAGGTACTCAACCAAAAAAGCGAATTAATTAATCTACGTGTAGAATTATTTGCCATTGAAAAAGAGTATGCTGATAAATTAGCCAAGTCCCAATCAGAACAACAATCTGCGCTGTCAGCCAAATTAGAAAGTATGGCTGCTACTGCCAAACTCAAAAATCAATTGAGTAATTATAAAGAACGTCAAAAATTTTACCATATCAAAGCTCCACAATCGGGTTATGTCACCAAAGCCATTAAAAAAGGAATAGGTAGTGTAATCAAAGAAGGAGTGGATATTGTAACCATTATGCCAGAGAAATACAATCTAGCAGTAGAAGTTTACCTCAAACCACAAGATCTACCACTCATACGTATTGGAGAAGATGTACGTATGCGTTTCGATGGCTGGCCAGCCGTAGTAATTAGTGGTTGGCCAGAAGGATCAACAGGTGTTTTCTCAGGAGAAATTGTAGCTATTGACCAATTTATAGGTGATAATGGTTATTACCGTACCTTAATTAGCCCTAGTGAAAATCAAAAAAAGAAATGGCCTAAACAATTAAGGGTTGGAACAGGTGTACAAGCCTTTATACTCCTCAATAATGTGCCTATTTGGTATGAACTATGGCGGCAGCTTAATGGCTTTGCACCAGATTTTTATAAGAATTATAAAGAAGATGCTAAACAAAAGGAGAAAGAAATTAAACGTAAGGCTCCTATAAAATCTGTAAAATAATCCAAGTTTATGAAATTTTATTCTCGAAAACTTATAAAACCTGGCGATCTCAATGCTAGAAATACACTATTTGGAGGAACGTTAATCCGCTGGATTGATGAAGAAGCTGGAATTTATGCAATGACTAAATTGGATTCCAATAATGTTGTCACAAAATATATGTCTGAAATAGATTTTGTTAGTTCCGCAAAACAAGGAGATGTGATAGAAATTGGACTAGGATTTCTAGGGATAGGCCGTACATCTATCAAGTTTTCGTGTGAAGTACGAAATTTATTTACTAAGCAAAGTATCATCAAAATAGATACAATTGTTTTTGTACATGTAGACCAAAATGGAATTCCTCAACCACATGGAAAAACTATAGATAACATTGAATTAATAAAATAATTAACTCTATGGAAAAAAAATCAATTTTTATATTATTTTTTTGTTTCTATAATACAATTTCTTCAGCACAAACAGATTCTAAAATACTTACTTATAATGAATACATAGCAAACATATTAATGTTTCATCCTATAGCCAAGCAAGCAGATATAAAACTAAGAAGAGCCATTGCTGAGTTTTTTACTGCGGAAGGAAATCTAGACCCAACACTAGAAGCAAGTCTAAATGAAAAAAATTTTGATGATAAATTATACTACCGAAAATTCAATGCTAAAGTCGTAGTACCGACCCAGTATGGGCTTGATTTTGTTGCTGGTTATGAAAATACAACAGGAAATTTTTTAAATCCTGAAAATAGCACCGATAGATTCGGGCTTTGGCATCTTGGTGTAGAGGTCAACATATTGCAAGGTTTAATTATTAATGAAAGAAGTATAGCTTTTGATCAAGCAGAAATTTTTCAAGATTTGGCAGTTAGTGAACGAGCAATTCTAATCAACAAACTCCTTTATAGTGCTTCTTTAAGTTATCTCATTTGGCAAGAGTTTGTCGCTTTTGAAGCTGTTTTATTAGAAAACAAAATACTAGCAGAACAGTATTATAGAGATACTAAAGCAACTTATTTAGGTGGTGAAAAAACAGCTATGGATACATTAGAAGCTTATATCTTGTTGCAAGATACGGAGAATTTGATCCAAAAAAATGGAATACGTTTGTTAAAGGCTAAACAAGATATAGAAAATTATATTTGGCTAGATCACCTACCAGTTGGCTTACAAGCTAATACTCAACCAGAAGATTATCAAAACAAAATTTTTCAATTTGCTACTGATAGAGATATTAATAATTCCTTGGCCAAACATCCAGAACTACTAGAAAAAATTAATAAACAGTCTTACCTAGAAACTGCACAAAAACTAAAAAGAGAAAAACTAAAACCCAAACTAAAACTAAAGTATAATCCACTTATCGGGATGTCCGATGATGGAAATGTATACAATTTTACTAACTATAAATTGGGAGCCAATTTATCATTCCCCTTTTTTAGACGTACTGAACGTGCTGAAATTGAAAAAGGATTGATCAAATTAGAAGAAATTGCACTTGACATAGATAATAAAAAAAATGAACTTCAAAACAAAATAGAAAGTAGCTTGGAACAACAAGCCAACTTAAGAGCCCAAATCGCTTTGCTAAGTAAAAACGTAGCAGGTTATAAACGCCTATTGGAGTTAGAAGGTGAAAAATTTCGATTTGGTGAAAGTACCTTTTTTATACTCAATAAACGACAGGAAAAATATATTGACGGACAACTCAAACTAATTGATTTAGAAATAAAACTACAAGGAGAATATTTAAATTACTTATATTATACCAATAATTTGTATAGAGAATCAAATGATGATCTAATCACTGTTCCTAAAAAACTTAAAAACTAAAATGCTCTAGTTCTAAGATAATTGGAGGTATATCTTCTTTCAGGGCTGGAATACAAGATATATCATCCCAATTATAAACTCACCCCCCAAATATCTTAGTAACAAGCAAAAAATAAATTAGGCATGTTTGTTAGGTTAATTTGCGGCTAGACGAGGCAAAAAACGTAGGCGATACGAGAAGGCTAAGGTAATACCTCTAAGGTGGTAAATAATCCTTTCCATTCCGTTGATAGGTAAAACACAATCATGTCTCTTTAAGTCTGCCTAGATAAAATGCTTCTTTATCTAAAAATTGCTCATGCCAAGGGATGCCCATCGGTGCAAATAATTTCCAAGTGGCGAGCTTAAGCCCGATGGCATCTTTGTCCGTAAGTTGATAGCTTGCTTGAATTTCGTAGTGTTATGTATTTGTTGCTGGCTTGCCAAAATTGCTAAAACTTAACCAAGTCGTAAAGATAGAAAGTTTGTAGTCATGGTCATTGCTTACTTTATTATTGCTTGAATTGCTTTGCCCAAATCCTGAAATACTTACAAGAATAAATAAAGCAGATAGATAGAAGTTGCTAAATTTCATTTTGTTTGTTTTTTTCGTGAAAAACGTTTTAGCAAAGTTCTACTATCTGCCTTTCTTTTTCATTGACTAAAGTTAAGAAGTGAACGTCGAGTTATCA
>JAHDIP010000042.1:0-13338 GCA_020630735.1 Saprospiraceae bacterium
TACGGTGGTACATATTCTTTTTTACCAGATTATAATTAGACTAGAATATTATAATGTCAATAAAAAAACGCTTGTGTTAGATTGAACACAAGCGTTTTTTATGGTATACTAAAACCAAAATGGTTTTTATAAAATAGAAAAGGTATTAATTCTCATCTTTCTGAACCATTGCTGGAATTGTCTTCATGATAATTTTTAGATCAAACCAAATTGATAAATTTTCGGCATATTCTAAATCCAATTTCATGCGTTCAGATTCAGGTAAATTTTTAGCCGATTGCTTATTAATTTGCCACCAGCCAGTAATTCCAGCAGGTGCTAAAAATCGAGTAGACCACTCATCATTCGTTAATTGTTCTGCTTCATAAAGTGGTAAAGGACGATTGCCTACAATCGACATGTCACCTTTTAGTACATTAATAAATTGAGGTAATTCATCGATACTAAACTTTCGAATAAACTTTCCAACTTTAGTAATTCGTGGATCGTTTTTAAGTTTTACAAATGAAGGTCCATTTTTTTCTTTATTACCGGAGTCATATTTATTGAGGTGCTGCAAATCTTTAATCTTCTTATCTGCATTTTGTCCCATAGAACGAAACTTTAGAAAATCAAAAATCTGAAATCCGTAACCTGCTCTTTTCGATTTATAAATAATAGGTCCTTTCGATTCTAGTTTGATCAGAGCTGCTACTATTAATAACAAAGGACTTAGGCAAGTCAGAATACAAAGAGAAAAGACGATATCAAAAATACGTTTTCCGATAGGCATTTTGAAAGCTTCCAACTCGTTGTTTTCTTCAAGGTCTGTCTTGAATGTAGCCTTGTATTGATGTAGAAAATTTATTCGTTTTAGCATGCCTTTACTATCAATAGGCATTTTATAGTAGTCATCAATTCCTCTTCTTAGTCCATCTTTTTTATTGAAAACACTCGTTCCAGTATTGAAACAAATAAAAGGAATCATCTTCAAAACTGGATTCTTCTGAATATCATTCAATAAATTGAAATTTGTTTCAACCAGATATTCATAATCGCAAATGATAGCAAAAGGTAACGAATGTTTATCGTAAACCGAACTATATTTTTTGATCCATTTCTTGCGCTGATTCGGTTCTAATACAGGAGAAAATTGGTAACCAATAAAGTAGTCTTCTAATTCATCGATTATATGATCAAAAGAAGAAGAGAAACCAACCAATTGGATTTTTTTAGTTTTTATGGTAGAGTTAATAGAAATCATACAGTAGTTATATTTAGTATTGATTCAATTTTTTCATAAAGTGTTCTTGGATCGAATGGTTTTAGTAGATAATTTGTAACGCCAAGATTATAGCATTGATTGATAATACTTCTATCCTCATCACCAGAAACGATGATAACAGGAATATCTCTAAAAATGCCACTACTTTTTAAGTTGACTAAAAATTCCAATCCATTTAGTCGAGGCATCATTAAGTCTAAAACAATTAAATCTGGAAAATTGCCATTACTCATCCAGATTACAGCATCTAAACCATCTTTATGAGTAATTACATCATAGTACTTTTGAAGAAATAATCCCTCCATCATTCGAAGACCATTATGATCTTCTATTATCAAGATTTGTTTGGTTTTTCTCACAGGTATAGTATTTAAAACTATTGAAAAAGCGTCTTTAATGGGGAGATTACATGATGTAATGCAATTAGCGTTCCATTGTAGAATGATGTAATATGAAGATGCCAGAACCTAATAAAGATAAGGACAGTGATAACGTTTGAACGTGATGAGAAATATAGTTGGGCGTTTACTTACTACATAAAGAAGAAGGCCTATTTAACAAACGTTGAATAGACCTTCCTTTATTATTTGGTCGTTACTTTGTGGTTGACTAATTGGAAAACAACAAAAGTTCTTCACCATCATCATAGAAAATGTTCTTTTCGTATTTCATGCCTATTTTTTCGAGTAGATGGATAGATCTATAATTATCATTAGTGGTAATGGCAACTACTTTTTTGAAATTTAAAGTATTAACGGCATAATCTAATGTTGCATTTGCTGCCTCGAAAGCGTAGCCCATGCCTTCGTATTTGGGCAAGAGTGCATAACCAATATCTACATCAGCTAAGATTTTTCGTTTGATCAGTCCGCACATTCCAAGGGGCGTGTTATCATCTTTTAAAATTATTTTATAAAAACCAAACCCCAAATCTTTGTAACTTTGAATATGTTTTTCTCTAATATAATTTTTAGCATCCTCAATAGTCTCGATACCTCGATCGCCGATATATCTTATCCAAGAAGGAGCAGTCATTAGTTCAAAAATAAATTCGGCATCCTCTAAAGTTACTTCAGAAATATAGAGGCGTTCCGTTTCTATAATCACCATTTTTATTCATTTTTCAAGTCAGATAGCATTTCTTCTTCTTTTTTCCAGTCTGTTTGAGCCAAAACAATGATGACAATACCGCCCATAATCATTAATAATCTGAAAACGAAGCCAAATAAGCGTCCAAAAGCATCAATCCACAAGAGGAATGCAAATTGTACACCAATTAGGCTTAAAACGATGGACAATACGCCTAAAAAGGTAATGGTGAAACCTAAAAAGAGTTGTAAGCCTTTACTCATATTATACAAATTGTTATTTTTTATTAAATTATCGGTGTAAAAATAATACATCTTGTATATTTGTATCAACAATTAGAACATTATAATGTTTTAAGTTGATATTCATAATTCTATTATTAACTTATATCCAATTAGCTACTTAGAAATAAATATATGATAAAGCTTATAGAATGTCCGAGGGATGCGATGCAAGGTTTGAAGGAGTTTATACCAACTGACCAAAAAGCTGCTTATATTAATCAATTGCTTAAGGTTGGTTTTGATACAATAGATTTTGGGAGTTTTGTATCCCCAAAAGCTATTCCTCAAATGCGTGATACTGCTCAGGTACTTGCGCAACTCGATTTATCATCTACCGATTCTAAATTGTTAGCAATAGTTGCCAATAAGAGAGGTGCTATTGATGCAGCTCAATTTGAAGAAATTACATATCTCGGTTACCCGTTCTCTATTTCAGAAACCTTCCAATTACGCAATACAAATGCGACAATCAGTGAGTCTATAGACCGAGTAAAAGCCATGCAAGATATTTGTTTAGCAAATAATAAAAAGATGGTGGTTTATGTATCAATGGGCTTTGGTAATCCTTATGGTGATGAGTGGAATGTCGAAATTGTACAGCAATGGGTGGATGTTTTGGCAGCTATAGATATTTCAATTTTATCCCTATCCGATACAATTGGTGTTTCTAATCCAGAAAGTATCCAATATTTATTTTCGAATCTTGTACCATATTATCCAAATATCGAATTTGGAGCACATCTACATACAGAGCCTCGCTCGTGGCGAGAAAAGATAGAGGCTGCTTACAAAAGTGGCTGTACTCGTTTTGATTCTGCGATGAAAGGATTTGGTGGTTGCCCGATGGCAAAAGATGACCTTACGGGCAATATGGCTACCGAAAACCTTATCCTATACTTCGATGATGAAAAAGTAGCATTAGATATCGAAAGAAGTGATTTTTTCAAATCATTGGAAATGGCACTGGATGTATTTCCTCCAGCCCATTAATTGATATGTATTTTATTTCCTAGATTTCCTTTTCGTTTACTTCAGGACTGATAATTCCAAGATTTTTAGCCCTTTTCTCCCAATTTTTACGTGCTAGAGATTGCATATCGTCTATGTTATCGTATTCATCAACGATTTCCATTCCGATTAATGTTTCTATGGCATCTTCCATCGTTGCGACACCAGCAACACCTCCAAACTTATCAACTACTAAAGCGATATGCTCTCTTTTTTCTACAAAAGTATTAAATAACTGAGGCAATGGCATATCCTCATTCACCACCATAATTTCTCTCTTAATGTCTTTCAACTTAGAAGTACCATTATTATCGATCATATCAGAAAGTAATTTGTCTTTTAGAACAAAGCCAGTGATTTGATCTACGGTTTCTTCAAATATAGGAATTCTAGAAAAACGAAGATTCTTATTTTCTTGATAGAAATCTTTAATTGATTGATCCTGAGGAGCTGCTTTCAATACAGTACGAGGAGTCATTACATCTTTGGCCTGAATAGTTTCGAACTTCAGGAGGTTATCAATAATTCTAAATTCTCCTTTTTTGATGGCACCTTCTTTTTCACCAATACGAGCCATCGCAAAAAAGTCAGCACGACTTAATACACTTTTGCCTTTATCTTTCTTCAATGCTTTCGTAATCAATTGACTGAGCCAAACTAAAGGCGCTAGAAGAAACATGATAACACTTAGCGATTGCACTGTAAACGGAGCTAAGGTTCTCCAATAGTTAGCACCAAGCGTTTTAGGTATAATCTCAGAAAGGATCAAAATAGCCAACGTCATTACGGTTGCTACAATAGATTCGTAATTGAATGGCATTTCCATGCCACCAATAGTAGGGTAGCCACTACCAAAAACTTTACCTGCTTGAGCACCTACACCAATCGCACCAACAGTGTGCGCTATCGTATTGAGGGTTAGAATGGCAGAAAGTGGGCGATCTATATTCTCTTTATAGTTCTTGAGCTTCAGACCAACTGAAGAACCTTCTTTTGATTTGATTTCAACATAAGAAGATGTAATACTCAAAAGTACTGCTTCCCATATCGAACAAAGGAATGAAAAGGTAATAGAAATAAGAAAAAATACAATTAATAAAAACATAAGTCATTTTTTAGTGGTGCAAATATATATAAACTTTATGTACTATGCACAAAAAAAGCCTGTTTACAAAAAGTAAACAGGCTTTTCGATTTATCGGAAAGTTATTAATTAGTTTACATACAACTCTTGACCTGGCTGAATGAGATTTGTATTAGATAAATCATTCAAACGGCGTAATCTGTCAACAGTTATACCATATTTTTTAGAGATACTATAAAGTGTATCTTCATTTTTTACTCTGTATAAGGTACGTGTTTCATAGCGTACCTCTGTATTTGTGTTATTACCTTTAGGTGTCAAACGTTCTACTTTTGTATCGTCGTAGGCTGTAGCTACTAAAGGGTTGCCATCAGCATCGCAGTTACAATCGTTTACTTTAAGCACTTCACCTTCTCGTAACAGGTGATTTCTGCTAAGTTCATTCATATTTCTAAGCTTTGCAGAGGTAAAACCATACATTCTAGCGATACCATAAAGTGTTTCACCTCTTTTTACAGTATGGAAGCCACCTTTGCTTGTCAATACCTCATAGTGATCATCTACAACAGTGTTTTTCACCGTCTGAGGCTTAGCAACTGGAGCTCTATATGGAGGAGCAATTCTAAGGCGCTTACAAGGCATAATTAAATCAGTACGTTGTAATCCATTCCAAGAACGTAGTTGAGATAAGCTAACTCCATATCTCTTAGAAATACCATATAATGTTTCATCAGATTGAACAATGTGCGTTTCACTAGTAGAAACTTCATTACAAATCACCCTGTTTGAGCTACGAGTGTCAACAACTATAGTCTGAGTCTTTGGTTTGGTATGCCCTTTATCAGCCAAAATAATAGGATTGGTGTCGATTACTGTCGTATTTGGTGTTCCTATGGTTTTATTGATCATTCGACCGTTTACAAAGGTATTACCACCACAAGAGCGATTAGCAGCTGCATTCGTATTACGATCTATATATAAACCTCTATCAAGATCTTTATAGATACCGCATTGAGAAAGGTCATGTGTACGGAAAGTCGTAACATAAGCATCGTTATAAACTGGTCCAACAAACGAACTTGAGTTGGTAATAGTCGTTGTAGACCCTTGAGGATAACCATTTACATATCTAACTGCCCCAAAGGTACCATTAGCAGCACGACCAGTTGAGCGATCAATATAGTAACCTTTATCTAAATCTTTGTAAATACTATGATGAAGACTTGTAGAAGACGTATACGTATTTCCAGTAGTAGTTGTGGTTGAGCCTATATAACCAGTGCCAGATACTAAAATCCCATTTCTATAAGTAGCACCACCATAAGAACCTTCTGCTAGTTTACCTGTCGATCTATTATAATACAATCCTTTGTCTGCATCTTTATAAATTTCACCAGTATAGTAACTGGTAGATGTTGTACCAGTAGTTACAGTAGTTCCATTTGTACTAGTGCTTGGTCTTGTCGAAGTTGTAGTATTAGTCCCAGTACTTGTAGATGTTACAGCATTTGTTTTACCATTACAAACATTATTTAAAAAGTTGTAAACAGGTGAACCATTTACGGTAGCCAACTCAGAGCGATTGCTATTTTTTCCTTCAGGATCAGCACTAATTTTCACAGATGTGATACCAACACCAGGTGCAATGATAAAATCTGTATAAGGCTTATCGTAAATAAAAGATATTTTACGGAAGTAATATTTTTTAGGACAGCTATTGGCTTCGAAACCCCTATAAAATATGTCACCTTCAGAGTCTGCAGCAGCAAGATTGGTATCTTCATCAACATCAGCAGAATAGCTGTATGCAAATGAAAAATCTTTAGTTGTATATCCCATTTCATAAGGAGAGCTATACAAGTAAGAAGCAATCTGTACAGATGAAGTTGTGTAACCATAGGTACTACGTTTTACAACATTGATCTGCATTTCGCCACTATTGATTTGTCGAACACTTCTCTCACTGAAAGACATTTTACGACAAGAGATAACATTGGCAGGCTTACTAGACTGAGTCGTCGTACTTTCTGTACCAATTTCTAAGATAACGGTCTCCCAATCATTTAGTTTAATGCTATAAGCAATGTGAGAATTCTTTGCATTACCATTGAAGTGGTATTCGTAGCGATTCATACAAGTTTGGTCAAACTCAATGTTAATCGTGTCACTGTATCCCATAGTCAAGAAGGACATACAGCAAAATAACATGATGATTTTGTGTGGTTTCATAGTATATCAGTATTTTGTAATATTTACAAATTAATAGTAAACTCAACGAAAAGAAGCTATGTAATTATTGTGGGTGTGAATGAAGAAGGAATGAAAACCTCGGAAAGTAGGAAAAAACTGCTCAAAAAAAGAAGCGGTTTAATAAGTAGCCGATGCTATCTTATTCATTTTTCTCACAATATGTTATAGTCTGTCTGTTAAGTGTGACTGTGTATGTTTTCCTATTATCAATGTAAAATTGATAATAATCACAACAAAAAACAAACTTTTACCAATTAGATTTTATAAAAATTCGTGCCATTCACGATGTATTATGGATAAAACGCTTGTTTTTGTGCTTTTTAGACGCTTTTTTATAGAAAAGTATCTTTCAGGAAAACTTATTTTTTAGAAAAAAATGATCTTTTTGATTTGAAAATTCTATGCTTCCATATATGATGCAGCAATAATTCCTTTATTTACGGCATATAACACTAGTTCAGAAGTTGAGTTGAGCTTCAATTTACGCATAATATTTTTTCGATGAGTATAAACGGTATGTGTACTAAGATTTAACTGTTGTGCAATTTCTTTAGATAATAAACCACTAGAAACCATTTTTGCAATTTCTAATTCTCTAGGAGTGAGTGGAGTAGGAGCGCAGCTATTTTCTCTAGGGAAAGACTTTTCTACAATAAAATCGAGTACCTTATTACAGAAAAACTTTTCACCTTTTGCCGTAGCATGAATAGCGTCTATAATTTCTTCTTCATCACAAGATTTTGTAAGGTAGTTAATGATCCCCAGTTCTAGTACTTCGTAAATACGACCTTTATCGTTATCGGCACTAATAATAAGGATATTAGTTTGAGGAGCTATGTTTTTTATTTGTCGTAATGTTTGAACAGAAAAACTATCTTTTTGGTTGTAGTCCAAAATAGTAACATCAGGTTGATACTTGGCTAATTGTTCAAGAAGGTCTTCTTCGTCAACGGCTTCATCTATGATCGTTAAATCGTTGTGATCAGAAAGTAAATGCTTTAATCCTAAGCGAATTAGATATTGAGCATCAGCAATAAGTATGGAGGTAGTGGACATTGTTTTAATTCTCAATTGTGTGAAAATAAATACGAAAATAAGACAATACATTCAAATATGAAATTAAATGCTATCTAAGTTTTCGGTACTTTACAGAAAACGAAGTGGTTTTTTATTCCCAAACGTTTTTTTTGCAGAAAATCAAACGATAGCTACTAATAATGATTCTAAAACGCTACCTACATATTAGGTATAGAATTGTTAATCAATAGTAACTGATCAGTTCATTTTTTACTTATTTTAAATAATTTTAAGGCTCTTTGACAATTTTTGCATTTTAGATAGGGCAACTACCTTTCTAGCGTTTAGTATCATGCAAAAGATGCCGTTAAAAACGGCGCAAATATTGGGTCATAATTTAAAACTACGACCAGCGATTTTATCTTTTGGCTTGGGTTTTTCTTTTTTTGCAAAAATTGTCAAAAAGCCAATTTTAATACCTCTATTTTTTAAGCATATGACTTTTACTTGAATTCAATTTATTTTGATGTTTTAAAATGCTTGTTTTTTTTGAGTATTTTGCCAAATGTATGCATTAAAGATTGTACCTTTGCGCCCAAATTAAAAGCTAAATGAGCGATAAGTACAAATATGACTTAAGAGGTGTCTCTGCTACAAAAGACGAAGTCCACGCAGCGATCAAAAAACAGGATAAAGGCTTGTACCCTAATGCTTTTTGTAAAATCATTCCTGATATAACGGGAGGAGATGATACTTATTGCAATTTGATGCATGCAGATACTGCTGGCACAAAAACTAGTCTAGCCTATTTGTATTGGAAAGAAACAGGTGATCTGAGTGTTTGGAAAGGAATCGTTCAGGATGCTATAATGATGAACTTGGACGATATGGCTTGTGTTGGTTGTGTAAATGATATTGTGCTTTCTTCAACGATAGGCCGAAACAAACATTTGATTTCTGGTGATGTAATTGCTACGATAATCAATTCAGCTAATGATATACTGGAAGACTTGAAACAGTATGGCGTAAATATCCACTTGTCTGGAGGTGAAACGGCTGATGTAGGTGATATTGTTCGAACAATTGATGTAGGTTATACGGCCTTTGCTCGAATGAAAAAATCAGACCTTATTGTTAACAATATACAAGAGGGAGATGTCGTTGTAGGTTTAGCATCATATGGAAAAGCTGTTTATGAAGATGCGTATAATGGAGGGATGGGAAGCAACGGCTTAACTTCAGCTCGTCATGATGTTTTACATAATTCCTATCGTGAACAATATCCTGAAAGTTTTGCACCTAGTACTCCAATAGATTTGGTGTACTCAGGAACTAAGCGTTTAACTGACAAAATAACGATTGATGGAGAAGAAATGGATATAGGCAAATTAATTCTTTCTCCAACTCGAACATATCTTCCCGTATTGAAAAAAATATTGGACACTACAAGAGAAAACATACATGGAATCATTCATTGTACTGGCGGAGGTCAAGCCAAAGTACTAAAGTTTGTAAACAATAAACACATTATTAAGAATAACCCATTTGTGATACCTCCTTTATTCAAATTGATCCAAGAAGAATCGAATACACCTTGGAAAGAAATGTATCAAGTTTTTAATATGGGGCATCGCCTAGAGGTTTATTTACCCAAACAACATACAAATACTATAATTGAGATTGCTCAACAATTTGGGATTGATGCTCAAGTTGTTGGTTATGTAGAAAACAGCGTAGGGGAAAAAGTTACAATTAAAAGCGAACTAGGAACATTCGAATATTTTGCTTGATATTCGTACAGAAAAAAATGCTGTCATTTTGAAATTGAAAATAAATGTTGTGGCATTAATTCAATTTCAAAATGGTTATCATTAGATCGTTTCTAAAACTACACAAAAAAGAGGTAACTAATTCTAAACTCTGTTTCCTAACACAAAACAGAAGGAAAAATGTATAGTTTCAAAAACAACCAATTAATATTTAGCTTGATATTAATTGCAGTTTGCTGCTTGCAAACTGTAATGAGCTTCGCACATGCAACAACGCATAAGGAAAGCTATGGTCGATCTTCCACCAAAATATCAGGCATTATCAAAAATCCTAAAGAACATGTAGTTGGTCTACGGTTTTATATGGATTACATTTCCTTTGATGAGGAATACTATAGCATCCCACTCGATGATAAGAATGAATTTGCAATGAGCTTCGATCTTGCTCAAGCAACTACTGCTACACTAAACTATAATGGAGATGATTTTCAAATCTATTTAGAACCAGGAGACGATCTAGTTGTTGAATTTGATGGAAATACTTTTCCGACTTCTCTTCAATTTACTGGAAAGGGTGGCGAACATAATAAATACCTAAAGGCTGCAAATGTAAACTTTAAAATCTGGACAGGAGACTACATCCTCTACGAAATTGCACAGCGTAAACCCATGGATTTTAGACGCTATATGGATGGTATTTTAAATTATAAACTAAACTATCTAAACTCTTATAATCCTGTTGATCGGAGTAAGTTTTCAGAAACTTTTTTGCAGTATGCCTATTCAGATATCAACTATTGGTGGGCTTATAATTTGTTGCGTTACCGGATAGAACACCCAATCTCTAATGGACTTGCTGCTCCCATGAAAATGGGGGTTGTTTATTACGATTTTCTCAATCAGATTTTGATCAGTAACGAAGATGCTATTCGCAATAGAAATTACCTTTATTTTTTAGACCAATATTTACAGTTTAGAAAAGATCAAGTAAGACCAATCGAAGGTCTAAAACTTCAGGAAACAAGCATGGTCGTAGATGCTCCAAGCATGATCATTATGTCTCGTCCAGATAATGGACAAGTATTATCGCAAGTTGAAAAAGGAACTCGGCTAAAATATCTTAATGAGCAATCGGAGATTACATCTCAAACGATGATTAATAATGAAATTAAAGAATCGCCTTGGTATAAAGTAAAAGCTCCAGGAGGAGAAATCGGTTGGGTGTTAGGGAGTGGTGTCGTTATGAAAGAAATACCAAACTTGACTGAAGAGGAATTAGCATATATTACGGCTTCAAAATCTAAATACGGAGAAGCTATTCAACATTTAAGAGGAGAATCATTGTACTATATTTTAGCAAGTGATTTGTATTGGAAAACGCATCTAGAAACGCCTGAAAAATTAAAAAAAGAAATCAATAGTTTTGCATCTATCAATAAAATAGAATCTCTTACACATATTGTTCAAACTGCATTTGTAAATGCAGGTGGCGATCTTACGCCAACAATTATTAGTGAAGAAAAAGATTACAAAATTGTTTCAAATCCAGTTTTCCTTACTCCCGAAAAAACGGAAGAAGATGCAGTTGTTCTTTCTACAGTAGAGGCTAAGAATATAACGCTAACTGCTGAAGAAAAACGTAAGCATGCCATAAGATTGATTGCGGCAGCTGGTGCTGAAAAACTAATTCCTTCTTTATTGGCAATGGCAGAGAAGAAAGAAACACAAACAATAGTCAAAGTAGATGAAATAAAAAAGGATGAACAAACTTTGGTTAAAACAGATTCGGAAAGCAAAACTACTCCAAGCCTAAAGACTACAAGTACTTCGCCTAAACCTCGTGCAACGGTTTCATCTGCTTTTGTAGATATAAGCAGTGAACCTTATAAATTTGAAACATCAGCAGTCGCTGTAAAAGGTAAGGTAGATTCTCATACAGGTAAAAAAGCCAAATTGGTGTTGTATAATGATCCAATTCTTTTTGATGAAGTGACAACTGATTTTGAGTTGGCGGGAAGTTTAGAGTTTGCTGCTGATCTTGCTTTAGCAAAGGCATCAATCGGTCATTTAGTATATGGAGATTCTAAAGTAGAAGTTTTTCTCGAACCAGGCGATGAGCTTCAAGTTACCTTTAAAGGAACCGACTTTATCAATACCTTACATTATTCAGGAGCTGGTAGCGACCATAATAATTACCTTAAAGATAAGCAACTAAAATTTAAAGAACTGGATGATCGTGCTCGTAAAATGGTAGAAACAGCAGACCCCATAGAGTATAAAACTTACATGGAAAAGAGCCGCCAGATTAAATTAAATTTTTGGAAAGAAAGTAAAAAGAAATACAAGTTTTCAAAAACATTTGAACGTTATTCCAAAGCTGATATAGATTATTGGTATGCTTATCAATTACTTAATTATCCATGGGAACATCCTTTGTACTTTGATCAGAAAACACCGATGGATGTACCAACTGAATACTATGATTTTATTTCTGAAATTCCATCTCAATCGGAAGATGCATTACCTGGCATGAACTATACTTATTTCTTAGATCAGTTTATCGATTATATGTCTACGATTCCTGCTAATGAGGGCTTGAGCAATATTGAGATAGCTAAGAATTATATCAATGGTGATGCATTGGATTATTACACGGCTAAACAATATTCGATCGCTTGTAAAAGAGGGAAGGCTAAGCAAGTCGGAAATGATATCAAATCATTTATTGAGACTTGTCCAAACCAAACCTACAATAATGTATTACGATTAGTCTACAATGAGGCTAAAGGATTAATGGTTGGAGATAATGCGCCTAATTTTACTTTAACAGATATTGAAGGAAAAGAAGTTAAGTTAAGTGATTATAAAGGCAAGGTTGTATATCTTGATTTTTGGGCAAGTTGGTGTTCTCCTTGTGTACATCATATGCGGAATAGTAAAACTTGGAAAGAACGATTCAAACATAGTGATGTTGTTTTCCTCTATGTGTCCCTAGACAAAGACAAAAAGGTTTGGGAAAATTTTGTAAAAAGTAATGGCTTCAAAGGAACACATGTTTCTGTACCTGGAGGGAATGTTTATCAATCTCAGATTGCTCGCTTATACAAAGTAAAACGAATGCCCGCTATTTTCTTAATCGACCGAGAAGGAAAAGTTGGTTATAATTCTTACAAAGATTCAGGTCGATTAGAAGATAAAATTAATCGTTTACTCATGCGATAATAATATTATTGTTTGGTTATTTTTCAATATAGAGTTTTATTTGTTTTGATCTTATTTTGTTTTTTCTCGAAGAAGCAGTCAGATAATACAGACCGTCTTTAGGAAATACAAATTTACCAATTTCCCCATTTTTCCAATATCTAACATTTTTGTTTAATATTACTGTTTGCTTCAGAGGATTTCCCTTTGTTAAAACAATCTCTTTTCTTAAGGTATCAGATATTTGAGCGTTTCTAAAATCAAAATCTATTTCGGGATGTATTGAAAATGAAACTAAGCTTGAATTATCAAAGAGTTCGAGTGTTTGTGGAATGGAACTTTTATTCGCTATTATAACTTCAATACTGATAT
>JAHDIP010000042.1:13438-15080 GCA_020630735.1 Saprospiraceae bacterium
TCGAGTGTTTGTGGAATGGAACTTTTATTCGCTATTATAACTTCAATACTGATATCTTCTTTTGGCTGAAAGGCCAATTTTAAAGGCTTGATCGAAAGATCAAATGTAAATGACATTTGCTTAGCTTTATAAAGCTTAATACTCTTTACTATTTTTGCTTTTTGAAGAGAATCAAGAGCATATTTTTGATTACAGTTTTCTAATTCTTCTATTGCCTTATCATATTTATTAATCAAAGAGTCTATACCTTTTGATGGAGCAATTGTGTGCGAGTGGGCTATATTCATAAAAAGTGCAGGAATTAAATTTGACTTAGGATATTTTTCAGCAAACTTTCTGATTAAAGGAATATATTCTAGAGGAAAACCGCCTGACATATTATCATTATATCGTTGCATCAACAACCAATACTCCGAATCATCAGCAAAGTCACTTTGAGGATATTTTGATAGTAATTCCTTATGCTTTTCTGTAACTATTGAATTATTGAAATAGCTACCATCTTCTCCAAACCAGCAACTACATTTAATTAATTCCTCTCGTGAAAGGGTTTCGTTATATAAATATGTATCATTAGAAATATCAGTATTCGATAAACTGTCTAGTGTTTGAGCAATTTTTTTTATGCATGGATATGAATACTCTATACAATTATGTTTCTTAGTTGGAAATAGACTATCAATTTGTTCAAAGTATTTCAACGCACTTGGTAAGTCAGCCTTTACAGTAAAATATCGGCATAGCCCTACTAATGAATAGAAAAGAAAATCCCCTTCAACTTGTCCATCTTTAATTTTTTGATGAATTTCATACGGAAATTTTTCATCAAAACTAAAATACTCGAGTCTATTAGGAAGGTTATCTATCCGTTGTTTTAAGTCTGCATAACTATCATATCGTTTGCTTTTTTGTAATGCTTGAGCTTTTTTTAGATAAGCTGTCAGGGATATTTTGCGATCTGAAAGTTCCTTTAATATTTTAGTTAGTTCCTTTTTACGTTTTTGGTAATTTAAGGGTTTGTATATTATTGAATTCCTGATAATGTATTTCTTATTTAGAATTACAAATTGTTCGTTATACAACAAATACAAATAGTCATCATCTTGAATAACACGTCGTACTTTTCCTGTTGGGTATTCTAAAAATCTATACAACGTTTTATTATCCTTCGTGAAGCATAAGTTATTTTCTGAGTAATACCATGTTATACTATCGCTTTCTATTTTTTTAAACTTTTCTCCAAGAGAAGGTAATATTTTTTGTACTTCTGAAGGTTTATATTCATTTCTTTTAGAAGGTCTGTACTGATGTTTTTCTGATTCTTGAGCAATAGAAGCTTCCTGTTCTTTTTCAATTAATGTATTTGATTGGGTATCATACAAATATCTGTTATTCAGAATTAGCGTATCTGTATTTAATTCTTCTATTGTTTTTACCCAAATATCACAAGGGAAATTTTCCGCAATTTCGATACTATTATTCTTTCTATTCAAATAATATAAACCATCTACTGATCCTAATACTATTCGATCTTTCTTAGGCAAAAAAACAGTAATTCTTTTTATGTCGATCTTATCATAAGTATCGTTATGATAAGAATACCTGATTAGACAATTATGAAAACAACTTATATAAACATCAT
>JAHDIP010000042.1:15180-33479 GCA_020630735.1 Saprospiraceae bacterium
TTTTCATGCTTTACATTTTTTGGTAAATTCTTACGTAATAGTTTCCATCATTAGTTATAGTGAAAACTATTTTGTCGATTTATTTTTCTTTTATTTCATATTCTTTAGTGATATCAGTACGATTAAAACCGAAAAACCTTCCTTGTTTATTAACTATTCCAAATCTATTTCCAAAGTTGACTTCAGCGATTTCATTGTCATCAAAATAAAAAGGTTTATCAAAAATAGGAGGAATGATGACTTCTCCTTTTTGATTTACATATCCATGTTTTTTTTCTAAATAAACAGGAGCTAAATCCGAATTTTTATAAAATGTTCCTGCATCATCAAATTGAGGTTCGATAACTATAGTGCCATTTTTATCAATGTATCCATACTTGCCATTTAGTTTAACTGGTGCTAGATTTGTTTGATCAAATTCTTTGGCATCGTCAAATTCGATAGGTATTCTTATTCTTCCTTTTTTATTTACAAATCCGTATTTACCATTTAGCTGAACGACTGCTAAATCGGAATGACCAAAATTTTTTGCTTTATCAAATCGAATAGGAACGACAATTTCTCCCTTTGTATTTATAAACCCATATTTACCATTTTGTCTAACGATTGCTAAACCAGATTCATCAAAATCTTTTAGTTCGTCAAAAGTTGACTGAATAATGATTTTTCCTTGTTTATTAATACAGCCACTCTTACGATTTTTTGCAATCTTTGCGAAATCCGATGAACCGAATTTAAATGCATCGTCAAATTGAGGTTGGATTATAGTTTTTCCTTGTTGATTAATGTATCCATATTTTCCATCTATTTTTACTGAAGCTAAACCAGATTCATCGAAAACCCAAGCATGTTCATATTGTGGTTCAGCAATAAAAATTCCTTTACTGTTTACAAATCCATATTTCTCTTTTTGCTTGACTAATACCACATCAAAAAGCCCAAATGACTGTGCATAATCTAGCGATGCTTGAACTACAAAGGTGCCTTGTTTATTTATATACCCGTATTTCCCATTCCGTTTAACACGTGCTAGATCAAAACTTCCAAAGTCACTTGCTTCTTCAAATTGTGGCTCAATGATTAATTTTCCTTTTTTGTTTATATAGCCATATTTCCCATTTACTTTTACCATTGCCAAATCTGAACCATTAAGAAAAGGTCTAAGTTCATCAAATATTGGTTGGATAATAATAGTACCTTTTTGATCTACATATCCATTTTTTCCTTTTAGTACAATTCGTGTAAAACCACTTTCTGACACTTGATCATATACATAGTCAAATTCGGGACGGACGACAATTTCTCCTTTTCTGTTTATAAAACCATATTTTTCATTTGATAAAATGACTGCTAAATTTGATGTGTCAACAAAGGACCAAGCTTTATCAAATTGTGGTTGAACCACAATTTTTCCATTACCATTTATGTACCCATATTGCCCATTCAGTTTTACAGGTGAAAGATTTGAAAGATTGAATTTTCCAGCATCTACAAACTGAGATTTGATTACTACATTTCCATCTTTATCCATATATCCGATTTGATAATGCTCATCGTTGAAACGGTACAAAGTGGTATCCATACAACTCGTCATTACGTTACAAAACACAATAATTGGTATAAAAAATATGGCTAAGAAAGAAGCTAGTATTTTCATTTGCTTTTATCCCATTATACCCACATAATTTTGAGGCGTAATCTGTTTCAATTCATCTTTGACGATTTCATGAATATCTAATCCATCAATAAATTCATGGATGTCTTCTTGCTTAATACTAGCTTTTCCACGTGTCAATGCTTTTAGTGCTTCGTAAGGTTGAGGGTAGCCTTCACGTCTTAAGATGTTTTGAATGGCTTCCGAAACGACCATCCAATTGTTTTCGAGATCTTCGGCAAGCTTTGATTCATTCAATAATAACTTACCCATCCCTTTGATGATTGATTTGAAGGCAATTATAGTATGCCCAAAGGGGACACCAACATTTCGTAAAACAGTACTATCCGTCAAATCTCTTTGCAAACGAGAGATCGGAAGTTTGTCTGCTAGATGAGTGAAGAGTGCATTTGCAATACCAAGATTACCTTCGGCATTTTCGAAGTCGATAGGGTTTACTTTATGTGGCATGGCTGAAGAACCCACCTCATTTTTGATCACTCGCTGTTTGAAATAATCCATAGAAACATAAGTCCAAATATCTCTACAAAGATCAATCAAAATCGTATTGATACGTTTTAAGGCTTGAAATAGAGCAGCCAAATTATCATAATGTGCAATCTGTGTAGTGTATTGAGATCGTTCCAAACCAAGATATTCTTGAACAAAATGATTTCCAAATATCCGCCAATCAATAGTAGGATAACTGACAAAGTGCGCATTGAAATTTCCTGTTGCTCCACCAAACTTAGCTCGATATGGTACCGTTTTTAATTGCTCTATTTGGACATCTAATCGTTCAATAAATACCTTAAACTCTTTACCCAAAAGGGTAGGTGAAGCCGCTTGTCCGTGTGTGCGAGCAAGCATCGGAATCGAAGTCCATTCATTGGCACAATTTTGTAATATATTTCTTAATTGCTGAAAAAGAGGGACATATACCTGTTCTACAGCGTTTTTAATCAATAAAGGAGTTGCAGTATTATTAATATCTTGCGATGTCAGTGCAAAATGAATGAATTCTTTATACTGGCCAATATGGAGCTTGTCAAATTTATTTTTGAGAAAATACTCGACAGCTTTTACATCATGATTGGTTGTTTTTTCAATGTTTTTAATCTCTAAAGCATCTTGAAGATTAAAGTTTTCGAATATATTGTTTAAATCATCAATCATATCTACTTTAAAACCATCTAGTTGTGGTAATGGATGATTACAAAGAGCAATAAAATATTGGATTTCTACAAAAACTCGATATTTGATCAGGGCGTACTCCGAAAAATACTCAGCAAGCTCTTTTGTCTTATTGTGATAGCGTCCGTCGATTGGCGAAATTGCAGTTAGCATCTTTTTTGTATTATGGTTTAAAGTATGTTTGATGTTTCTACAGCAAAAGTAATAATAAGAAAATGAATAAATTCGGTTTTTTACTGCTAATAATGCTATCGCTGCATTTTTCTGTTTCAGCTCAAGTTGAGCTAGAGGGCAAAGTCAATGTTACTAATGCTGAGCAAATTTATTTTAGCGTGTTTGCAGAAGGCTCTCATCGCTTATACCGATTAGAAAAAAATGGAAAATTTAGTTGTCGTCTTCCTCGCTATGAAGAATGTATTATTGCTTTTTACGAAAAAAATAGCCAACCCAAAACCATAAGTATCAATACCGAAGTAGGAGCAAGCTCAGGTATAAAATTAAATCTTAGTCTGGCTGCAGGCAAACCTAAATCGAACCAAAAAATAACAGTAGCCCCACACAAACGTTATATTTCTAATGGCAGTAGTTATACACCACAGTCATTTGACTTAGATAAGGTAAAAGACAAAACTGGTTATGCTTTACTGATGTCTAAAGTATCTAAAGGGTTAGAAAAGTTTTATTCAACAGGTAGTTTACCTAGTCAAGAAACAAGTTATTCTAGTAATATGACGGTAGCTGAGTTACGAAAGTCAGAGCACCGCTTAGGGCAAGAAATATTCCTTTTACTAAAAAAGAAAAAAGCACTTGAAACACAAGTACGTGATTTAAATGCAAAACGAAATGCTGAACTGGTTTCTTCTTTTAAAGAATGCGAACAGGATTTTACGATCTTAAAAAAAGAGGCAAGTCTAAAAAACGTTGTACATGAGTTAGCAAAAAAAGAATTAGATAAAGAAAAAATGCAGGCTCGACGATTGGAAGAAAAAGGAGGAACAAACACCCGTGATAAGGTCCGAAAGGCAAGCCAACATATGTTGAATACTAGGATGCAGTATGAAGTGGCAGCTTTGAATATGAAAAACAAACAATCGGACTGTTGGGAGTTTAAAATGCAACAAGAGATTGATGCTAAAATACAAGCAGGAGTTGCTTATGATGATCCTGAAATTTTGGTCAAGCAACTCGAAATAAGTAATGTTCGTTTTTCTAAAAGATTGGAAAATGCAAAAGAACTTTACCAGTATCATAATCGTTTAGCAAATGATTTAACTGATCGTGACCGACTTGTAAGTTTAGCGAATGCTCAAAAATATATTGCTGAAAAAGAGGAGTTAAAACTATTTCAGTTAGAAAATAAACTCAAAGCTTGGCGCTACAAAGATGGCGGCACTGGTAAGTTTGATCGCCAAATAAATGGAGCATTAAAACGAGTAGACCGACAATGGGAAATTGCTTATCAGGCAGAAATGGGCTACCTCGAACATATGTGGCACTTGCGTCGACATCCTGTAGTAGAATACAAAGATATCGACAATTTATACAATCGACAATCTGGTTTATTAGCCGTTTATCCATTCCGTAAAGATCCACCAAAAGAAGATGATATAAGTGCTGTTATTAATGATCCTGAAATTCCTAAACCCAAAGCCTCTACAGAAGAAATACTTGCCAATGTTCGAGTAGAAGAAACAACAGACAGTAGAGGCGCAGTCAAAACTGTTCGAATGGACGATGTAGATGTCTACGAAATAATCGAAGATAAAAAAGGCAATAGACGGTATATTAAAAACGGAAAACCCATCACAAAACTTACCTACGTATTCGAAACTAAACGACAGTTTGGTCGCATAATAGAAAACGTTACTATTGAAGATAGTAAATCTACTATTTGGGATTTATTTAAGAAAAAAACGGGTGCTTAAAATTTGAATTTATAATAAATCTTTTTCTTCCAATCGATCTATAGTTGCTAATAATCCATTCGTGATTTTTGCAAGTTGCATCGTAGAATTATCATGGCTGATGGTTCCAGCTTCCAAAGATTTTTTTAACGAAGAATAGCGAGAGTTGTTAAGTAATATTGCATTATTACTTTTGAATTTCTTTTTGAAAAGGGTATAAAAAGTATCCATTTCTCCTGCTGCAACTTTAGCTTTTAATTCTTCCTTTATTTCTTCCAATGAATTAAACATATTACCATAGTCATCATCAATTTTTGGTGCCTCAGGCTGAGCTTCACTTTCGGCAAACCCTTTTAGTTCCAAAAGTTCTTCTGTTTCACCTAGCTCCCCAATAGCAGAATTGATTATTGCTACACCATTATTCCCTTGTTTTTTCAGATATTTAAATATTTCAAACCAAAAAGTGATCGGCTTTGTATCTAAATTGATTTGAGTTAGAACATTTGTATGATCAGAAAAAGTAAGCAAACGTTCTGCATCGTCTTTTGAAGAAAAGGTATTCGCAAAGTATACTACAATCTTTTGAAATTCAGCGTTCGTCATTTTTGTGATTTTTTGAAAAGTAATAATTTCTATTCTGCAAGATAATAAAGCTGATCTAATTTTAAAAAAAAATGTTATATTAGCGTAAGGTGTCATCTAAATAATAAAATCTATATCATAACGGTTAATCTTGCATATTTTATTAATTATATGGCACCTAAACCAAATGGAAATAAGGCTCTTTCTTATTTCTTCCCTTTTCACTACTAAAATAACTAATTATGGGATTTTTCTCTATTTGCAAAGGAGATCCAGTGATTGAAGCATTGCGTGAAATCTTTAAAGCCAACCCTTTGCGTATTCCTGAAAAACGAGTACAACCTTGCTGTGTCGTTGCAAAAAAAGATAAGAAAGTTTCTTTTAGAGGTAAACTTGGTCCCTTATTGCAAGGTGACGAAGCATTTGAAGTGCCAATTCATAGCAGTAAAATGCCACAACTTTCAGGGAAAAAAACAAAAGAAGTAGGTGCCGAAATGGGCGCAAAAATTTGTGGTGATTTACTAAAAGGCTTTGGTTTTCCAGGTGTTGACTTATCTACCGCTTTTAACAACTCAAAAGACTTTTCCTTTTCTTTTCAGAATGTAGAGCGTCACTATATTGAAATTAATGAATTGGGTGCAGCTTTGTCTTCAAGGGAAATCAATAGAGATAATCCTGCTGCTACGATTTTTTTTAAATCGGAGAGTAGTCTATTATTGATTGATTCCATCATCACGAGCAGTGGATTTGATATTAATATGAATAAAGATGCTAGTGCCAATTTAGATGTAAAAGTTGATGAAATTAAAAATCTTATTGGAGAGACAGATGTAAAACTTAATATAAAAAAGAATTCGGAAAACAGCATCTCTTTTGAAGGAGAAGATGCGCTAACATTTGCCTTTACCTGTGTAGAATTTGTGCTTGATCCAGCTACGAATAAAATTACTTCCCTAGAGCATGAGCCTAGCAATGTAACAATGGAAAAAGCAGCAAAGAGTAAGAAAATGGTTTTGGACGAAGAACCTTCTTTACTTTCTTTTGATGATTGATAAGAAAAAAAATTAGTTAAATTATGATAAAAATAAAGTGTACTATTTTCTATTTATTGTTTTTTTGTTTTGCAATTATACGAGCACAAGAAGGCATTCAATGGTCAAACCCAATTGAAGTGTCTACAAGTGCTGCTGATAAAATTCCTGTAGTAGGTTTATTGCAAGGAAATATACCAGTTGTCATTTGGGGGAATAATTCAACGATCTATTTTAGCAAAATGATAGATGGTGAATTTACAAGTCCATTGGAATTGTCAACAGGAGGTGTGAGCCCTGATATCTATTCTTTTGGTGGAATAGATATGGCAACGAGCGGAAATCAAATTTATATTGTATTCGAAAATTTTACCAATGGTATTTTTCTTATTCGATCACTCGATGGTGGTGAAACGTTTGAAGAGCCTGTGAATGTTATTGATCCTGTTCAAGGAAAATGGGCAACACTACCATCAATTGATATTGATGATAATAATAATTTATTGGTAAGTGTCATTCTTGAAAATGCAAATGAGACTGAGGCGAACTACATAGTGATGCGTTCCTTAGATGGTGGACAAAGTTTTGGACTACCTGTAGAAGCAAGTACAACAGCTGATGGAGATTATGTATGCGAATGTTGTCCTTCAGACCTCTACACAAAAGGCGATAATGTTTGGCTCGTTTTCAGGAATAATGATAACAATATTCGAGATATATGGATGAGCAAAAGTTCGGATGGTGGAGACTCTTTTGATCAGGCTGTAGATGTCGATGAAACAGATTGGGAAACATTCATTTGCCCAACTAGTACGCCCCGAATAGCACCTTTGGCAAATGATAAGTTGATAACCACATGGCGAAGTGCTGGGAGTGGTATTAATAGAGTGTACATTAGTACCTTAAATGGTGTAACTATGGAGTACGACTTCCAAACAGAAATGCCATTGAGTAACAATGAAGCTACACAAAATAATCCGAACATTGCAGGTGCACGAGATACGATTGGTTTGGTCTGGGAGGAAACTGGTTTTGGATCAAATTTTACAGATTTAATGTTTGCTTTTTCAATAAATGGAACGACTGATTTAATTTCCAATCGCTTAAACATTACCGAAGCTTTAGGTTTTCAACGTTATCCTTCTCTTAGCTATTTAGATGGATTTTTTCATTTGGTGTATACCGAATCTACTGGTGGTATTCGTTATTTAGTTGGTGAAGTTACAGATGAAGTTAGTAGAATAGATCATTTCCCATCTACTACTCTTTGTCTAAAAATAGTAGAACAACCAAGTACAAATAATCTGATTCGTTTGAAAAACGATTGTACCATTAATCGTTTTTCGTTTGATGCTGAACTATTTGATTTAGCAGGAAATAGGGTGCAATTTTGGACAAATAAAATGGCTCAACAAAAGGAAGAAATAGAACTAGAACTGAATGAATTTCCAAAAGGAATGTACTTACTTTCACTATTAACTGAAACAGGAAAATGGACAAGTAAGATTGTTATAAATTAAAAAAGCCCTATAAAAAATGAAACCAAATACCTTTAAAAACCTCAATTACGTACTTGCTGGTCTGTACGACGATAAAGATGAATCTAAACGAATCGTAGAAGCAGCTGGTATTCCTAAAATGTTTGTATCCTTCAAAGATAAACCAGTTAATAATTGGTATTCGATATTAAGTCAGGCTAAATCCAGAAATAAAATAGAAGATTTAGTTGATGTTGTATTAGGAGAATATCCTGATAATCCTCATTTGAATGTCTTCAAACAAACAGGTGAATTAAACGATCTTAATGGACCTGAAATGGAAAAGGATATTCCTTGGAAAGGGGATAGTGACGAAGGTCAATTGGAAAAACTGATGAACGATATCAGTACCTTATTACCGATTAATTTTTTAGAAAAAGGCTTAGATCGTTCTCGTTCGGTCGCTAAAATTTTAGTCGGAGATGAGTGCGGCTCTGGTTTTTTGATTGACAATAATATTTTGCTGACCAACAACCATGTTTTGAAAAATGATATGGCTGCAGGAATGGCATTAGTGCAATTTAATTACCAGAAAAATGCATCTGGTATGGATGCAAGTAAAGCAGAATATACGCTTAATCCTTCGGATCTTTTCGTAACTTCTGTAGAAAATGATTGGACTGCTGTTCGAGTAGCAGAAGATGTCAATAGCAAATGGGGTGCAATTCCGATCCGTCCAATTGAAGCAAAGAAAAATGAACGGGTAAGCATTATTCAACATCCTGCTGGTGACCAAAAGCAAATTGCGATTCACAATAATTTGGTGCAATATGCTGATGCGACAAGAGTTCAATATTTGACAGATACCATGCCGGGTTCTTCAGGCTCTCCTGTCTTCAATAGCAATTGGGATTTGGTAGCTATCCATCATAGTGGCGGTTGGCTTCGTGAACCTAAATCGAAACGGAAGGTTTTCAGAAATGAAGGGATTGCGATCAATTGCGTGATAGAAGCTTTGAAAGCGAATGGTGTTCCTGTTTAAAGGATTCTTAGACTTGCTTTGCAGAAAGTATCTTCTGCAAAGCAAGTCTTTATTTTAAAGCTTATCTGCTCTACTTTCACTTCGACGTTGTTTCATGATATGATGCGTTACTTTTCCCTCAGCGTTTCTGACAAATTCAATAGAAGTATTGGCGTCGTGCTCATAAACAAAAGTCGTTTTAGAAATCGGATAAATTTTAAACATTCTATCAGCGTCTGAAAGCTTAGAGAATAATTGACCATTTTTGTAGCTAATGATACGGTTCGTATTTCCGTTTACTTTATAAGCTCCTTCAAATGCTTTAAATGTTTTTTTAGAGATTTGAGCAAGACCATTTTTGAATTTAGTGCTGTATATTTTTTTATCTGATTCGTCATAAAAAGTCCAAGTACCAATTCGTAAATTGTTCTTAAACATTCCAACTTCTTTTCTACTTCCATTTTCATAATAAAACTTAGCAGATCCATTTCTGCTTCCATCTTGAAATTGGATTGCAGATTTCACCTTACCATTTTCGAAATAATCTGTTTGAATATCATTAGGAAGGGATTTAGGGTGCTTTAATTTATAAACGCCAAAGCCAGTTCCATAAGCAAGACTATCACCAAAGCATTGAAATTTATTGAAGCCTCTACCAATGTCAGCCACTCTGTTCCATGATTTTCCTCCGTCTCTAGTTTCCATGGTAAAGCTTGTACTTCCTCCGAGCCAACCTAATTGATCTGTCAAAAAACCAACACCTTGCACATAATAGTAACCATCAATGAAAACATTTTCAAACCAATTTTTTCCACCATCTTCAGTTTGTAAACAATAGGTATATCCGCTACGGTCATTTCGCTGAATAGAAATGAAGCCTCTTTTTTCAGAAGGGAAGGAAGTTTTCCAACAGTATTCTCCAGTTTGTTTCGAAATATACATCGTATCCCAAGTGACTCCACCATCGAAGGTCTCAAGGATAAGCGAACGACATTTGATTTTGTCAGTCGTTGTTCCTCCAATAAGCATTCCATGTTGTTCATCATAAAAATGAGGTGCAATTAAGCTACCTGCCAAGTGATTAAGGTCGTAAGATTTCCATGTCTTTCCGCCATCAATTGTTTTGATAAAATAAGAAGGACCACGTACTCTGCCACAGCCAACAATAACATCTTTTGAAATAGCTTGTAAGCCACACAATCCACCAGGATAAGGACCATCAAACTCGGTTGGTGTCCAAGATTCTCCGCCATCATGTGTTTCGTATAGGATGATTGGATCGATAGAATGCAAGGATTTGTCTCCTGTTCCCAGAGTGCCCAACCAACCGTTGAGTGAATCAGCAAAGGTAATACAACGAAAAAATGTTTGTTCTTTCTCAAATTTTAGCGTCCATGTTTTTCCACCGTCTTCTGTCAAAAATAATTTACCTTGACTGTTAATCACAAAACCACGATCGGGCGTAAAAAAATGTAAGTCATCTGTCCTGCCAATTTTCATAGGGTAGGAGTCTAGTTTTTGCCAAGAGCGAGAATAATGGAGCAATTCTTTATCTTTGAAAACCTCTGGAGTAATTGAACGACAAGAAGCTAGCAGTAAAGCAAAAATAGCAATACTTAATATAATAGTAAAATTAGTTTTCATGGTTGACTGTTTTAAACTCTATCTAATTTGATAAAAGGCTTTGGAGGAAGCTGAACAATAATATCGTCACCAATTGAGATTTGTCCACCTTCAAGTATAATGCCCATCACGCCAGCTTTACGGATTAGATTGCCGTGTTCATCCTTATCTAAAACAGCATTCATCAATCCATCTTGAATACCATTTAATTGATGACAAGGATTCCTCAAACCTGTGATTTTAATTTTTGATTCCCCAATCATTAAGATTGTTCCTTTGGGTAAATTTAGTAAATCAATTCCTTTCGTCGAAATGTTTTCTCCCATGTCACCAAAGGAAATGTCAAAGCCTTTTTGTGCTAGTTCGGTGTGTAATTCGGAATGGATTAGATGGACTTGTCTGAGATTGGCTTGACTGGGGTCTTTAGCGACTCTAGAACGATGTTTTACCGTTTTGCCCATGTGTGCGTCGCCTTCTACACCTAGCCCTTTAAGTAAGAGTAGTTGATCACAATTGAATTTTTTTAAGGTGTGTTTTGGGCTTTTGCTTAATGCTATTACTGTTCCGTTTTTCATGCTTTAAGGGAGTCTAAGCAAAAATGAAAACCTTAGTAAAGTAAGATTTTCATTTTTACTTTCATTTTTATTTTATAAAACACCGTATTTTTTCTTCACCTTATCCGCTTGTATCTCAGCTTTAGCCATTACTTGATCGGCTTTTTTGTTTGCTTCGTCTTCTATTTTTTGCGCTTTTTTGTCCGTTTCTTTTTTGAGTTTATTGGCTGCGAGTTCGGCTGCTTTTTTCTTAAAGATATTGCCACCAGCTTCTTTGATCAATTTGTCCGCTTGAGCATAGCCTAATTTTTTTGCTTCAGCAGCAGCCTTTTTTCCAGCATTTCTGATCTTCTGCGCTTGCTTCTTTGCCTCAGACATAATCTTAGCTATCTCAGCATCAGCCTTTTTCTTTAAGTCATCTTTTTTGTCATTTACCACTGTCTTTACGCTATCCTTTACTGTTTCGACAGTATTGTTGATCACATCTTTTACAACATCTTTAACAGTCGCTTCACCATCTTCAGTAGCCAAAAATTTAAGTTTAATTTTTGGATCTTTTACAGAGCCTAATACATTTAAATTGACATTAATAAATTCGCCAATATTTAAATTCGCGCCGTATTTTGCAGCTTCCTTTTTAAGCCAGCTCATCCCCGTATTAGCTGCTGAACTTACTGCATTATTACCGATCAGTTTTCTAGGAATTTTAGCTTTGATCGTATAATCCATATCTTGAGTTAGGCTATGCGAACCACCAATCTTCATATCTAAATCTCTATACTTGTACGGAAATTCTTTTACCTTGACCATCCCATCTTCAAGTGTAAACCAATTTTTAGTATCCTTCAAGGTAAGTGTATTGAAATAATCAACATTCAATTTATTGCCAACGGCTTCTAATGGTTTAAAACTTTTGATCACACCACTTATCGTATGCAAAAAACCATCAGCATTAAGACTACTAATGTCAGGCATCATGTCTTGTCCAAGTAAACCATCAAGCGACATTTCAGTATTGAAACGCCCTTCGATAAACTGACCTATTGGTGCCAACATTTTAAGGGTATTTAGTTTCTCAAATGCTTCTTTGAAACTCAAATTTTTGACTTTATACTTCATATCAAAATTTGGCTTGTCTGCATTTTTAGTATCGTAAGCGCCATTCATATAAATGTCGCCACCCAATGATTTTGCAGAAGCATTTTTGATTTGAACTTTTTCGTCTTTCACCAATAATTTACCAGTCATGTTTTTTAGATCCATATTGGTATAAATCAATTTATCAATTTTAGCATCTACATTAATGTCCATATTTTCAGGAATTAATAAAACACCATACTCTGCAGGTTCTTCAGTTGTAGTGGTTGCACCTTCTTCCGCTTCCATGAATTGATTGAGGTCCATTAATGAGGATCTCATTTTTATATCTCCACCTAAGGTTTCATTTTCATAAAGATAATTGAATACATTGTCGATTTTGCCACTACCTTTTACATCGCTATTTCCGATCTTCGTTTCGAAATTATCAATGGTCATTTTATTAGGTGTAAAGTTCCCTTTTGCACTATTATTGGTCAACTCATAAGTATCGTAAGAAAGCTTATCAATCTTAGCATCTAGTGTAAAGTCGAAGCGATCAAAAACTTCAGAACTAGCATCATTATTCGACATGTTTTTTGCTTGAGGAGTATCCGTTTCTTCGGTTAGCCATTCATTTGCGTCAAAGAATGAAGAACGAATAACCAAATCTCCTTTCATTGTTTTCTCTGGAGAAAAATAAGCTAAGATATTGTCTATTGTACCACTAGCTTTGATATCACTTTTACCCAATTGAGCATCAAAATTATCAATCTTCACGTGCTTAGGAGTAAAGCTCATTTGCATTTCGGCAATATTTATAAGTGGCATTCCTTCCGCTTGATAGTTCATTTTTTCGATTTGCATTTTGCCACTCATATCAATATTTTCGTAGTCTTGACGATCCAACGCAGACATAGAAGTTCGTGCTGTCATATCTGCTGTGATGAGACCATTCATAGAAGTTACACCTTCCATTGGGAAAGCTTTAGACAATTCGTCTAAGTTGATAACTCCATTTATTTTGGTGTCTATGTTTGGATCAGACACGGGCGTTTTTAAAATCAAACTAGCATCAATAGGATTATTGCCAACTTTCATTTTAAAGTTTGGAATATCAACCGTCATATCATCAAAATTACTAGTTGGACTATTGATCGTTCCTTTTGTTTGAATGTTGGTGATACCTAATGGCAAATCTGGATATTGAACTGAACCATTTGCTACATCTAAATTAACTTTAAAGGCAGGGTATTGTTCTTTTACGCCATTATAAGTTCCTTTTACAAAACCGTTAAATTTTAATTGGCCATCCGCTTTCACATCAGCAAAGTCTTTGGTGTAAGCACTAGGTATGAGCGACAAGAAATTTTTGAATTCATTTTGTGGCGCATTAAACGAAAAATCCATTTTGATATCATCACCAAGATAGTTGATCATGCCATCAGCTTTTAGGCGAAGGGCATTTACCATAATTTCATTTTCTTTAAGGGTAAACACCATATCGTTCATATTTGCATTTAGGGTGATGTCTAAATCTCCCTTAGCTTTATTGATATAAGTGATGCCGCCATATTCTGTAGTAATACTACTTACTTTTGTTTTCGTAAAAATGTCATAAACATCTTGGGTGAAATTTCCTTTCCCTTCGTGGTCAAGATCATTTAAACTCATAAAAAGACCACCAACTTTATCGGTGTAGTTAAACTGACCATCTTCGATACTGTATTTTTCTAGCTCAACTAAAAAATTATAATCACCAGTGCTCGTTTCTGAAGTAGGTTCTTCTGAAGGAAGTGCAATATCATAGTTTGCTTTTCCATTTCTAAGCACCATAATATTGACATTTGGCTTCTTAAGATTGACTGATTTGATTTCTATGGGTCGATCAGACTTTATCACAGACATAAGATCAAGTGTAAAGTTTATATTTTCAGCATTGACGAGGTTGGTACCTTCAAACTCATCTTTACCATCTACCTTAAAATCGTTTAAGCTAAAATAAAAATTAGGGAAGCTTCTGATTAGAGAAAGATCTACGTCTTTAAAGTCAACGGTCGCATTGACATTTTTGTTGATATCATCCTTTACTCTTGCCATAATTTCGTCCTTATAAAAATAAGGAATGAGAATGGCTGCAGCTAAAATTAAAATAAAGAGTGCTGCAAAAAATAGAAATATTCTTTTGAAAAATTTCATCTTTTTTGGTTTTGGTTTTGAATAAGATACTTCTAGCAATTGCTTTCGCTTCTAAATTTTTGAATAAAAAAGCTGCCAAAAATACTTCAAAAAAAATATCTTATGTATCTTGTAGACCGTTTCAAGCTAAGATATCGTTGCTTATAACGATTTATTAGATATTTAGTTTCTTGTAAATAAGCTTATGAGCCTAATAAAATGGTCTCTTTTTATACTATTGCTTCCCTTGCCATAAGACACAAATATAGCACAATATAAGCTTTTCAAAGCATATGTAAAGTCCACTAAATATAATGGTTTTACCTTAATATACTTTGATATATAAACGATTGTACCATATACTACATTGCTTATTCGCTTTTAAGCTTTTGTTAAAAGCTTAGTCTAAAAGGATTAGTGGCATAGCTATTGTCTTTTTATAACCTTACGGGCACATTTTACTCAAAAAACAATGAAAAATGATAATGCAATATGCTTATCATTTTAAGTATAAATTAGAAAATATATGACACCAGTGATAGAGGATTATTTGTTGATAGAGGATGCTGCAACTTTACAACGTTTTTATGATGAAAACCAAGATATAGAATGGATGGGAATAGATACCGAATTTATCGGTGAACGAAGATTTACTACTCTTTTATGTCTTATTCAAGTTTCTACCAAAAATGGATTGTATCTGATAGATACTCTCAAAGTAAAAAATATTGATCTTTGCTTGAAATTTATTCAAGATCCTAATATTGTGAAGATTAGTCATGCAGGAGAAAATGACTACAAACTTCTGTATTTACAATTCGGAATTGTTCCAAAAAATGTATTTGATACTCAGATTGCTGCTGGTTTTGTTGGGCATAAATACCCCATTTCGTTCAGTAAGTTAGTGGAACGCAATCTTAATGTACACTTAAAGAAAGGGTATACTGTGTCGGATTGGGAATCACGACCAATGAATAAACGACAGGTCAAATATGCCTTGGATGATGTTATTTATTTGTATAAACTTTGGAATATACTCCAAAGTCAATTGGAAAAGTACGAACGAACAGCTTGGGCAAAAGAAGAATTTCTAAAACTAGAAAAGGCGAGCTATTATGAAGTTGATCCAAATAAGGAAGCTTTAAAAAGTAATCTGATTCAAGATTTAGGAATGAAGGAACAAGTTTTCTTATTCCGTTTGTATCGTTGGCGTTTGAGAGAAGCTAAGGCTAGAAATCATTCTAAAGAAATGATTTTGCCCAATAAGATGATTAGTTTTATTGTGAAAAACATTACAATGGGACGAAAGGCTTTAGTCAAAAATAGAAGAATACCTCAACGTGTTGTCGAACGTTATTGGGAAACGTTTAGTGAATTGTATCAACAAAAAATTACGACAGAAGACGAAGAATTATTGAGTTTAATTCCTGCCGATGTTGCTGAAAACCCGAAACAGGATACCTTATTAGAAATGATCTACATCATGATCTGTTACAAATGTCATGATTTAGAAATTGCACCTAGCTTGGTTATGCATCGTTCTATTCTAAAAAAGATAAAAGTTGACCAAGGCAATTTTGATGAGTCTTTATTGAATGGCTGGCGAAAAGAGTTGATCGGAGAAGATCTTGTCAACTGGATGCGCATAAAAAAGGACATAATAATTAGTTTTAATGAGGGAGTCTGTTCAATTGAAATGAAAGAGTAGCATTTTTTTTACTAAAAACTTTGAATTTCGTTTACCTTTAGGTTCTAATAGACAAATTGTAGAATGGATAAACGATCTTTACTTGAAGTAAGTAATTTACAAACGCATTTCTTTACGGAGGAAGGAACCGTCAAAGCTGTTGATACGATCAGCTTTACCTTAAATAGAGGTGAAACATTAGGAATTGTTGGGGAATCTGGCTCTGGAAAATCGGTCACCTCTTTGTCCATCATGCGCTTGATACCGCAACCACCAGGGAAAATAGTTGGAGGCGAAATAAAATATTATCCTAAAGAAAATGAACCAATAGATTTACTAGCACTTTCCGAAAAAGAAATGCAACAATATAGAGGCAACGATATTGCAATGATTTTTCAGGAGCCAATGACTTCTCTTAATCCTGTTTTTACTTGTGGCAATCAAGTGATGGAAGCTATCCAATTGCACCTTAAACTTGATAAAAAAGCTGCTAAAGAACTTACCTTAAACATTTTTCAAAAAGTAAAATTACCTGATCCAGAACGTATATTTAATGCCTATCCACATCAATTATCTGGTGGGCAAAAGCAACGTGTGATGATCGCTATGGCTATGTCATGTAATCCTGATATCTTGATTGCTGATGAACCTACCACCGCCTTAGATGTAACGGTGCAAAAAGCAATCTTAGAGTTGATGGCTGATCTCAAACGAGAAATTGATGCTTCGATTGTTTTTATTACTCACGATCTTGGAGTTATCGCTGATATTGCTGATAAAGTAATCGTGATGTACAAAGGAAAAATTGTAGAACAAGGAACAGTTAAAGAGATATTTTTGAATCCAAAACATCCATATACGAAAGGTCTTTTAGGTTGTAGACCTCCTCTTGATTTTAGAGTAAAACGCCTTCCAATAGTTAGCGATTTTATGGATGTACACAAGCAAGAGGATGGCAGTTTAATGATTACCGAGAAGACGGCTTCTGTCCAAGAGGCACTAGACCAAGTCAAAGTTTCTACCTTGAGTTTGGAAGAGCGACAAAAGTCTTTGTATGCTCAACAGCCTATTCTATCCGTTAAAAATTTAAGTACTCGTTTTGTCAGTAAAAAGAATTTTTTTGGGCGACCTACTGCATTTATTGATGCGGTAAATGATGTAAGTTTTGATGTGTATCCTGGAGAGACTTTGGGATTAGTAGGGGAGTCGGGATGTGGCAAAACAACCTTGGGACGAACAATTTTACGCTTGGTAGAAGCTCATCAAGGAGAAGTACTGTTTGAGGGGCGAGATGTATTACAACTAAATAAAAATGATTTAAAGGAACTTCGAAAAGAAATGCAAATTATTTTTCAAGACCCTTATTCTTCTTTGAATCCCCGTATGACAATAGGTCAGGCGATCATCGAACCTATGCAAGTACACAGAATTTTAGCAAATGATAAAGAGCGAATGGATAAAGTAATTCATCTGCTCGAAACAGTAAGCTTAGAAGCTAAACATTATAACCGATATCCACATGAATTTTCTGGTGGACAGCGTCAACGTATTTGTATCGCTAGGGCCTTAGCATTGAATCCAAGATTTATTATTTGCGACGAATCCGTATCGGCATTGGATGTGTCAGTTCAAGCACAGGTGTTAAATTTACTGCTAGAACTTCGAGAACAATTTAATTTTACCTACATTTTTATATCGCATGATTTGTCTGTCGTAAAATTTATGAGTGATCGGATGATGGTGATGAACAAAGGTAAAATTGAAGAAATGGGTAATGCGGATGAAATCTATAATGCACCACAAAAAGAGTATACCAAAAAATTAATAGCAGCAATTCCGAAAGGGAAAGTAGAGAATATACAGTCCTAAAAAATTGTCAAATAACTAAATAAAAAAACCGAGTCGAAATTTTCGACTCGGTTTTTTTATTGAAATTGTTGAGTACTAATTATAGATTATTTAGCTACAACAAAAACTTTAGATCTGAAACCTTCAGGAGTATATACATTCATAAAATACGTACCAGCAGCGTAGCTAGAAGTATTGAAGTTGTATGTACCTTCTAAAACATTATTGATCGTTTTGCTTTCAACTAATTGACCATTAGTATTTGTAATTCTAACTAAAACTTCTTCAGCAAGATCGTTTAAAGTAATGTTCATAGAAATTTGATCATTAGCAGGGTTAGGAGCTAGGCTTACTTGATCTTTATCTAAAGCATTGATTTCTTGATTACCAGTTTCTAAGTCAAAACCATCCATGTGTAAACGAGTTACGATTGTTTGACCAGCCCAACCTGAGTATAAAGCATCTAAC
>JAHDIP010000326.1 GCA_020630735.1 Saprospiraceae bacterium
AAGAAGAAAAAGGAATGGCTTATATTCGATTATTGTCATTTTTGGAAGGTGAATTTTTAGCGAATACAGAACAAAACGATGCGCTCCTTCAAAGCTTCGGTCGGGTTATGGCGACAATGAATAAGGAATTGCTACAAGTAGAAATTCCTTCATTAGCATATAAAAGAGACATTTGGGATTTAAAACATTTTTCTGACATAGAAGATCGAATAGAACATATTGCTGATCCTTATTTACAAACAGTAGTACGACACTATCTACTTCAGTTTCAATTGAAGCTCGAACCCATATTAAAGGATTTTCGTCATAGCATTATTCACGGAGATGCGAATGATTGGAATGTTCTAGTTCGAGAAAACGAGGTGACTGGAATGATAGATTTTGGCGACTTAGCGTATAGTCCACTCATCTGTGATTTGGCGGTAGCAATTGCCTATCTTGTCATGCATAAAGAAGAGCCAATACATGTCGTTTGTCAATTCCTAAAAACCTATCATCAAGTCTTGCCTTTAGAAGAGAAAGAGATTGATGCCCTGTATTATTTGATCGCTGGAAGATTATCTACGACAACAACAATGGCTGCTTATTCTGCTCAATATCGATCTGATAATGCCTATCTTTCGGTAAGCGAAGAAGGAGCAATCAATGCATTATTGCAGTGGATAAAAATAAATCCTATTCATGCACAAAATAGTTTTAGAAAAGCTTGTGGCATACAAACCAAACAAGCCGTAAATCATGAAGCGTTTTGGAAAAAGCGCAATCATTATTTTTCGAAAGCTATGAGTATTTCGTATAAGCAGCCAATCAAAATGGAAAGTGCAGCTTTACAATATATGTATGACGATAAAGGCGATACTTATTTAGATTGCGTCAATAATATTTGCCATGTTGGTCATTGCCACCCCAAAGTGGTAAAAGCAGGGCAAGCACAACTGGCAGTACTCAATACCAATACTCGATATTTTTACGATAGTTTGAATGAGTATGCTAAGATGTTGAGTGCAAAATTTCCAGCGCCATTGAGCAAAGTCTTCTTTGTAAATTCAGGCTCGGCGGCTACCGATTTAGCTTATCGCTTGGCAGTAGCGCATACCAATCGGAAAGACATTATTGTTGTCGATCACGCTTATCATGGGAATACCTTAGTTGGTATCGAACTGAGTCCGTACAAGCACGATGGCAAAGGAGGAAAAGGAACACAAGCAGATATTCACAAAACAAGCATCCCTGATTTGTATAGAGGAAAGTATAAATATGATGATAACGAAGCAGGCAAAAAATATGCAGAAGAAGTAAAAGATATTTTACAAAAAAATAAAGAAGCGGGAAAACCCATTGCTGCATTTTTCTGCGAATCAATTTTAGGATGTGGAGGACAAGTTTTGTTACCGTCAGATTATTTGACTCATGTGTACAAACATGTACGTGAAGCGGGCGGCGTTTGTGTAGCTGACGAAGTGCAAGTCGGATTCGGTAGAGTAGGGAGTCATTTTTGGGGATTCGAATTATCGAATGTCGTACCTGACATTGTGATTATGGGAAAACCAATTGGTAATGGTCATCCGATGGCAGCAGTTATTACGACAGATGAAATTGCCAAATCATTTGAGAATGGAATGGAGTTTTTTAGTTCCTTCGGCGGCAATCCTGTTTCTTGCGAAATCGGAAAAGCAGTCCTTCGAGTTATCGAAGAAGAAAAGCTACAAGAAAATGCCTTGAAAGTAGGAAATTATTTGTTGAAAGAATTAGAAAAATTTAAAGAGGAATTTGACCTTATTGGAGATGTGCGAGGTGCAGGTCTATTTTTAGGAATCGAATTGGTCAAAGACCGAACGACACTCGAACCAGATGAAGCATCAGCTACGGCAGTCATCAATTATCTAAAAGGTCGAAAAATTATGTTGAGCACAGATGGTCCTTATCATAATGTCTTGAAGTTTAAACCGCCTATTATTTTTACCATGGAGAATGCGGAGACCTTACTTAGAGAGTTGAGAAATGTGTTTCAGAAGTTGAATAAATAAGGAGATCGCTTCTCTGAGAGAGGTCAGAGAGTTTTTTCGGAACTGCGAGAAGAGAGCACATATTGAGTGAGTCTCTCTTCTCGCAATTTCAGCTTGCTGAAATGGTCTGACTTCTCGCAGCGAAGCGATCTTTTAGCAAAAAAAATAGCCACTCCTAAATCGAAGTAGCTATTTGGTTTTTTGTGGTTACTTTTTTGTGGAATATAATTTGTTGGTTTTGCCGTAATTCTAATGTATTGGTGTAAAGAAGAACGGTCGAAGTATAGTATTAAAATTCTTTTTAGATCTTTAGTCAAAATAATACGATAAGGAATGAATCCTTTTTTACCACATTGTATTTATTTGACCTAAAATCTATATGTAGATTTGTTATTATTCATTATCTATACCATATAGGGTATACCAAAAGCCGTTCCAAAAGTTACCTAAATTCACCAATCTTTTTATTAAATTTACAGAATAGCTATTTTTGCTAGTAAAGCAAATATGTATAACCAACTGATAACCTGCAAAGCATAGTTTATGGCAAAAGACAATAAAGCCCAGAAGAAAAAAAATAAAAAAAACAAGGTAGCTGGAAAAACAGCTAAAACAACAACGAATACAAATAGTTCGGTATGGATTTTAGGTTTATTCATAGCACTAATAGGCTTTCTAATTTATGCAAAAACCATCTCATTTGATTTTGCTTTGGATGATGCTTCTGCTTTGAATGATAATTTTGTTATCAAAAATGGGCAATATGGTGATATCATGACCAAAAGTTATCGCTATGGTTATTGGATGAGCAAAGGCACATTATATCGACCGATCTCTCAACTTATGTTTGCGGCAGAATGGAGTATGAAGCCCAATACACCAGCAATTCACCATTTCATTAATGTCTTGTTGTATGCTTTTACAGGCTTTTTGCTGATGCTTACCTTTAGCAATATTTTCAAACGCTATCATTTGATTTTCCCTTTTGCCTGTTGTTTATTGTTTATTGCTCATCCCGTTCATGTTGAAGTGGTGGCCAATATCAAAAGCCGTGATGAAATACTAGCCTTACTTTTTTGCGTAAGTGCCTTATACGATTTGTGGAAATATTTTGATACCCAAAAAATCTACTGGCTCGTATTTGCTGTGTTGAGTTACACTTTGGCCATGTTTTCCAAAGAAGGAGCGATTACCTTTTTAGCGGTATTCCCTTTAGCCATATATTGTTTTAGAGAAGATTGGAAAAATAAAATATGGACAGCAGGCTTATTTATTATTCCTATCATTGTTTATTTAATTACTCGTTTTTCAGTATTAGGAGATCTAAAAGGAGTGGCAACAATTTCTCCATTGGATAATGCGATAGCTGCGGGCAATGGATTAGGCGAAGAATTAGCCACTGCGTTCTTATTTATCGGTTATTACTTCAAGGCCTTGTTTGTTCCGATTACACTTGTATCCGATTTAGGCTTTAGTCAAGTGCCGCCTAGAGGATTTGGTGATGTAGGTGTTTTGATTAGTTTAATACTTTTTGTCGCTTTAGCCGTAGTCGCAGTTTGGCAATTACTTAAACGAAGTCCTATAGGTTTTGGCTTGGCTCTTTTCTTTGCCACTTTTTCGATTTCAAGTAATTTAATAACACTTATCGGAACCTGTTATGGAGAGCGATTATTATATGCTCCGAGTCTTGGTTTTGCGATTGCATTCGTTGCTTTTTTAGCATGGATACTAAAAGTAGATTTGACACCAGATAAGGGGAACTGGAAAACGGTGTTTTCAAAAAGCACCCCTTTTATGGGGATAATAGGAGTCCTCGTTTTATTATATGCTGTACGAACTCATTTAAGAAATCCTGTTTGGCATTCGAGTTATACCTTATATGAAGCAGATATCGAACAATCGCCTAAAAGCGCAAAACTTAATTTTCATCGGGCGATAGAATTAGTAAAAAAAGGAAAAGAAATTAATAATAATCCAACAAAACGTAACGAGTATCTGGATAAAGGAATGCAGCATTTTAAAAATGCAATACAATTATACCCAGAGTATTCAGATGCACATGGCGAGTTAGGTTTAGCGTATTATCGTAAAAAAGATTATAAAAATGCACTGGCGAGTTACGAAAAATCATTAGCGATTAATCCAAATAAGCACAGTGTATATAGCAATATGGGAATCATTTATTTTGAAAGTCAAAACTATGCGAAAGCAAAAGAAGTTTACCAAAAGGCAGTAGAGATCAACCCACGTTTTGTCGATGCTTGGCGCAACTTAGGTTCTGTTTATGCGATAGAAAAGAATTTCCCAGAGGCGATCAAAAAATTTAAAGAAGCACTAAAGTACGATCCAAATAATGCAACCATACTCCGTTTTTTAGGTTCGGCATATCGAGACAGCGGCAATACTGCTGAAGGTAAAACCTACCTTGACCGAGCGGCACAAATAGAAAGAAGAACTAAATAAAGTGAAAATAACTAAAACAATATGCATCAAGTAGAAAAACCAGACTGGCTCAAATCATTAGAAGATCAATCGTGGCAAGCGGAGTTGATTGCTTCCGGATTGGCAATTGTGGGGTCTGTTTCCTTAGGAGGATATTTAGAAGCATTAGCCGAGTCGATTATCCCTCTTTTTAATGATCGAGTCTTAGGAATGTTGGAGAATGTGTTTATGTATCTTTTTATTGCTCAACTTCTTTTAGTAATGTGTTTTGTAGGACATTTAGTTTTGAGGATCATATGGGCTGCTTTCCTTGGATTGAGTTCGGTTTACCCGAATGGAATTAATGCAGAAGCAGAATCAAATTATACACCAGATTTTTTAAAAAAACTAAAAGAAGATTTTCCAAGTATTTCATCATATACATTAGTACTTGATAATTATTGTAGTATTATTTTTTCTATTCTCTGCTGTATTGTGTTGATGCTTTTAGGAATGGCATTTTGGTTTTGTATTTTTATAGCATTATCAGAATTATTGAGTTTAATTTTTAGCCCAGAAATAGCGACTGGAATCAGATATGCATTTTTAGTATTATTTTTCTTAACTGTTATACTTTTGTCTTTGATGTCGATAGGATCATTCAAAGAACGTGATTTTTCAAAAAAATATGCTTATCTATGGAATGAAAGTTTTTCAAAATTTTTATATTTTATAGGCTACAAAACGTATAGCTATCTGTTTTGGACAATTACCACAAATGTAAAAACCAAACGTTTGGGGTTAATGGGTTTTTTGTTTGGTATTTTAGCTGCACATATGATGTTTATTATTCGAGATCCTATTATAAGTAATTTCTCTTCCAAATCATATGCTCGCCAAAATAATATTGCTTCGCTTGCAAACCGAAACAATTATGAGGATCAACTCGATTGCTACAAAATACTGAGACCAATTATTCAATCTAGAGAAATAGAAGACGATTATATTAAATTATTTATACCCCAAATGCATCGAGATGCTATCCACAAAGCCCCCCTTTGTGGGGAATATAGTAAAGATAAAAACTTAACTCGGAGAGAACAAAGACAACAAAGAGAAAATTTTGATGTAGTTTGTGCACAACAATATTATCAAGTTTTTATTGATGAAGAAAAATACTCCCAGCCAGATTTTCAGTTTATTCGACATGAACACAATAACGAAAAAGGTTATTTAGCTTATCTAAGAATTGACTCTATTCCGTCGGGAAAGCATCTATTAAAAATTGAAACAGCATATAAAAACCAGGATAACGAAAATACAATTCGTATACTTCCATTTTATAAAGTAAATTGATGAATGTGCACACAAAGGAATGATTAAAACGAATCATTCTTTTAGCATCGTGCAAAAGGTGCTGTTA